>JAPLUP010000675.1 GCA_026397575.1 Candidatus Zixiibacteriota bacterium | reverse complement strand
TCGCCAAAGAGCAATCGAACCCATACATCAACAAGATGGTTAACCGTCTGCGCAGCGCGATGGGTGGCCATGTTATACCGACCAATACTGCCCCGCGAGTTATGCCCAAACTGCTCAAGTCAGGCGGCGTCCTGATGCTGGCTGTTGATCAGGATGCCGGCAGGGACGGAGTGATGATCGAATTTCTCGGCAGACCGGCAGCGTACTTCCGCGGCTGGGCTTTGTTCAGCTATCATTATCATGTACCCGTGGCATTTATGTTTCTCAGACGAGAGTCACGGGGATTTATTTTGGAGATTGCCGACATCGTTGAGCCAGACCTCACTGCTGACAAGGATGCCGAGATCAAACGCTTGCTGACTCTCTTTTCTGACCATCTTGCCGCTGCCGTAACCGCGCATCCGGAGCAGTGGCTCTGGACCCACCGGCGGTGGAAGTCGGGCATGCCCATTTCGAAATCGGATTGACCCGACGGCTCCTCCGTTCCACAGCGGGCCATCTTTCCTATTGACACGCCCAAGGCCAGACTCAATATTGGGTTGTATTAGCAGGCGGCTGTGGCTTGCCGCAACGTTTAGGTTGGAGGAAGATGGCGACACCTGTCCACCCGGGAAACGGGGCACGATTTACCGGCAGCGTATTCGGTCTGGCTGTTTTCGCAATTCTGATCGTTGGTTGCGGACCCAAGCAGCAAACCACCTTGCCACCAACTCCGCCACCGGCGCAGGTCGCACAACAAGTTGTGGACGATACCGTTGCGACGCCATCCTTGGACCCCGAGGCTCCCATTGAGAAGCTCCCCGTCAAATCGGGCTGGATTTTCAGGTCACTGGTCAATGTCCGCAGCGATCCGTCAACCACGGCTCCTATAATCACGAAGCTGAGCCGCGGAAGCGAAATCAAGCTTGTTGCGAAGACGGACCAATGGTGGCAAGTTCAACTGAGCGATAGTACACTCGCCTATATCCATGAATCAATGGTCTCGCAGGATCGTTATGTCGACCCCTGGACGCAATTCAAGCTTGGCGGACGACTTGCTGACACCACGCTGCAAATCATCACTGCCGTTACTGAACTCAAAGATGAAGCCGCACCCTCGGCGGCGCTGACTGTCGCCGATAGTTGGGCATCATTTTCGAAAATCAAGAAACAGCGGGTGGCGCAGGCCGCATTTGCATATTGGAAGATGTGCTTGTCTAAAGCCGGTTATGACCCCAAAGGCACTGTCGTCGTTTTGCGTGATGCCGAAGGTGTCGATCTGGTCAAGGTCACTGCCAACTCCGACAAAACTACCGTCGACTTCTTGAAATAGGACTGAAAGCCAAGACCGTTTCGGTTCTCGCACTTTGTGATTACAGTCCTCGCAATCGTATATTACCGTATGTCGTGTCCAGGATCGGCAGACTACGCAAAGAGAAGCGTCGGGTGGGTTCAATCTAAACCATGAACGAGAAGAATAATCAGGTGCCGAAGCTGACTTGTAAAGGACAGAAGATATTCTCTGACATCTGTGTATGGTGCGGTGCCGCGGGACCTTTAACTGATTCTCACCTGTTTCCTCAGGCGATGGGCGGTTGATGCGCAAAGAGAAAAGTGTCAAAACCGAAGCGGTTCTGACCTACAAAACTGAGTTACACCGGCTTGCGATATCGTCTCCACGTTCAGGATGATCGGCATCCCGACCGCCAAGATTGACCGCATTATTTAGCTGTCGTAAAGGGAGTTGTCAACGGGAATTTGCGGGGGCTGGTTCGTCTATTGAAGCTTCTTCAACAACGCTACGGCTTGATCAAGAGCGGGAACATACCCACACTCGGCACGTTCTTTGGCAATCTTGGCGTGTT
>JAPLUP010000034.1 GCA_026397575.1 Candidatus Zixiibacteriota bacterium | reverse complement strand
TAGAGATCGTTCAGATCCGAAGTGGCAAACCGTCCACCCTCAAGTGGCACTAACGGCCGCAAATCGGGAGGGATGACCGGAATTCTCGACATGATCATCCACTCGGGGCGGTTGTTCGATTGACGAAAGGCTTCGATTACACGCAGACTCTTCAGCGTGTCTTTCTTGCGCTGTGCGGAAGTTTCCACTTTTACCTGCGCGCGAAGCGAAATGGAGAGTTCCTCAGTATCAACTATTTTCATAAGCGACTGGATCGCTTCGGCGCCCATACGCGCTTCGCACTGCTTGCCCGATGATTCCAGTTCGGCAAACTCCTCTTCAGTAATGATGTCTTTTTCCTTGTAAGAGGTGTTGCCGGGATCAACCATGATGTAGTTTTCGTAATAGAGAATTCGCTCGAGATCGCGAACCGAGAGATCAAGCAAGTAACCGATTCGTGAGGGGAGCGATTTGAAATACCAGATATGCGAAACGGGCACCGCCAGATCGATATGTCCCATGCGATCGCGCCGCACTTTGGCTTGCGTAACTTCGACACCGCAGCGATCGCACACGATGCCACGGAAGCGAATGCGCTTGTACTTGCCGCACGAACATTCCCAGTCCTTGACGGGACCGAAGATGCGTTCACAAAAGAGGCCATCGCGTTCCGGTTTGAACGAGCGATAATTTATAGTCTCCGGTTTGGTAACCTCTCCATATGACCAGGAGAGGATGACCTCCGGCGAAGCCAACTGTATCTTGATCGCGCTGAATTCCGAGGGTCGTTTCTGCATTTTCGCCGAAAAATCAACCACTGGGATACCTCCTTAAATTCTGCTTAGGGTTCCCGACTACTTCTCGACCAACTCAACATCCAATCCCAAACTGCGAAGTTCCTTCACGAGCACGTTAAATGACTCGGGAACACCGGGTTCGGGTGGATTCTCACCCTTCACAATCGCCTCGTAAACCTTGGAACGTCCGACTACATCATCCGATTTGACCGTAAGCATTTCCTGAAGCGCATAGGCAGCCCCATACGCCTCCATTGCCCACACTTCCATTTCGCCAAATCGTTGACCGCCAAATTGCGCCTTTCCACCGAGCGGTTGCTGGGTTACCAGCGAGTACGGCCCAATGGAACGGGCATGAATCTTATCATCAACAAGATGTGACAGTTTCATCATATAGATAAAGCCGACAGTAATTTCGTTATCAAACGACTCCCCGGACTTGCCGTCGTAAAGCGTCGTCTTACCCGATTCCGGCAGGCCGGCGCCCCGCAGTTCGCCCTTGATCTCGGCAAGATCGGCACCGTCGAATACCGGTGTGGCCATATACTGACCTGTAGTTTTCGCCGCCCAACCCAAGTGGGTTTCGAGAATCTGCCCAACATTCATACGTGACGGCACGCCCAGCGGATTAAGAATGATGTCGACCGGGGTTCCGTCCTCCATGTGCGGCATATCCTCCGCCGGTACGATCTTGGCGACAACGCCTTTGTTACCGTGGCGTCCCGCCATCTTATCGCCAACCGAGAGCTTACGCCGGATAGCGATTTTCACTTTCACCAGTTGCTTGACTCCGGGAGGCAATTCGCTGCCGCGCGAGATTTTGTCAAGCTCGATCACCAGGCGTTCTTGACGATCGCCGATCAATTGCTCCGCTTCCTGAATGATCTTAAGCGCCTTCTTGTCAGCACGCGCGTCACTGCAGACGCCGTCCTGCCAGTTCACCAGCGAGATATCGACATCATCCAGAATGCCCTTCTTGAACTTCTGGCCGGCACGCAGCATCAGCGTACCTTCTTCGGTATTTTTGAGCGATTTGGTCGTGGCGCCCTCCAGAACCGATTCCAGGCGCTCATTGCGGAACGCTTTGATGTGCTTGATCTCTTCGTTAAACCTTTTCTTGAGTGCTGTGACATCGGCTTTTTCGCGCTTTTTCGACTCTTCTGAGCGCTCCTTGCGTGAAAAAATCTTGGTGTCGATCACGATACCCTTCAATCCCGGCGGCGCCTTCAAGGAAGCGTCACGGACATCAGCGGCTTTCTCCCCGAATATCGCGCGCAGCAGACGCTCCTCCGGCGACAGCTCGGTTTCACCCTTGGGGGTAACCTTGCCGACCAGAACATCACCCGCCTCGACTTCGGTGCCGGTCCTGACGATTCCCTGCTCATCAAGATGTGCCAGTTCCTCTTCCGCGATGTTCGGGATTTCACGAGTGATCTCCTCCGCGCCGCGCTTGGTGTCGCGCACCTGCAATTCGTATTCTTCGATATGAACGGAAGTGAAGATATCTTTTTCAACCAACTGCTCGTTGATGATAATCGCGTCCTCAAAGTTGTAGCCGCGCCACGGCATAAACGCCACCAGGCAGTTGTAGCCGAGCGCCAACTCGCCTCCGTGCACTCCCGGGCCGTCAGCAATGACATCACCGGCGTTCACTCGCTCGCCAACGTCAACGATCGGCTTGTAGTTGATGCAGGTATCCTGATTGGAGCGCTTGAACTTGATCAAGCTGTATATGACCGGTTCCACATAACCCAGTTCATCACCCTTAATCTTAATATCGGGTTGAATAGTAATGTGCGTCGAGTCGACCTCGGACACTACACCGGGGACTCTCGTGATCAGGGCCGCACCGGAATCAAGTGCCGCGCGCGCTTCCATGCCTGTACCGACAACCGGCGGGTCGGTAACCAAGAGAGGAACCGCCTGACGTTGCATGTTTGATCCCATCAGTGCGCGGTTCGCGTCGTCATGCTCCAAAAATGGAATAAGCGACGCCGCAACGCTGACCAACTGCTTGGGGCTAACATCCATGTATTCAATTCGCTTGGCATCAACACTGGGATAGTCACTGCGGAAACGGCATTTTACAGGGTCATTTTCGAACTTGCTGTGGCTGTCGAGTTTTTCATTGGCCTGTGCGATATAGTATTGATCTTCCTCGTCGGCATTGAGGAAGACGATCGTATCCGTGACCTTTGCATTCTCCACCTTGCGGTAAGGAGTCTCGAGAAAGCCCAGATGGTTGATCCGAGCGTATGTTGCC
>JAPLUP010000325.1 GCA_026397575.1 Candidatus Zixiibacteriota bacterium | reverse complement strand
TAGCTGGTTCTCACCGGAATGTTTGTGTCGTCGAGGGACCTTTGGGGTCCGTTGTGCCACCGGAAGGATATGCTGAGCCGTACCAATCCCAACACCATTCCCCTGCATTGCCGCTCATGTCGTAAATGCCGAGCTCGTTCGCGGACTTTGTGCCAACGGTATGTGTCGTATTTCCGGAATTACCGGTATACCATGCCACATTGTCTACACTATTACTGCCGCTGTATGTAAATCCCCGGGTGAAATTCCCCCCACGGGCGGCAAATTCCCACTCCGTTTCTGTCGGGAGACGATAACCGTTTGCATCCCATTTGACGGCGTCGAGATTTATATCAAGATCTCCGGTGCGATAGATTGTGCTTTGGGTGTTGTCCGTATAATAGACCGGCGTGAGTCCATCTTTCTCCGACCGCGCGTTACACCACTTCACAATATCATACCAATTCACCATCGTCACCGGGTTGTTCGTGCCGCTCGGATTGTAACCATTCTGACCTGCTGCCAGGTCGGTATAGCTATGCGTCGATGCCCACGCTCTCACATCAGTCCAAAGCTCGTACGTTACTTCGTAATTATCTATCTTGAAACCACTGATAGTGACTACTGTTGAACTGGCTTTGAATGTGCCTCCAGCAACTGTTACCATACCTGGGGAAATTACGCCGCTACCGGTTGTAAATGACCACACTGAACCATTTGTTGCAGCGCCTTTGCTATCTTTTGCATTCACCTTCCAATAGTAGGTGGTACTATTGGCAAGACCAGTGCAAGGAAGCGTTGTTGCGCTCAGTCCGGTTGC
Organism: Candidatus Zixiibacteriota bacterium; assembly: GCA_026397575.1. GTDB lineage: Bacteria > Zixibacteria > MSB-5A5 > CAIYYT01 > CAIYYT01 > CAIYYT01. Next base: position 1,257 of record JAPLUP010000325.1, on the reverse strand, counting down.
GACTTGCACGGCAGGCGGATTGCTGGCGCTCAGATACACATCATACGCTAGTGCCCCGGCGCCGGGGCCAGAACAACTCCAGCTTAAAGTAAATGAAGTTGCTATGCCGGTTGCGGCATTTGCAGGCCAAGGATTTGAGAGAACAGTTGGTGTCTTAGTGTCGGTTGGGCTGTCTTTCGAGCATCCAAGAAAATTAATTGATTCAAAAAGAATAACTAAAATCGCAGCGTATTTCTTCATTGTGCTCTCCTTTCATAAGCTAACCATTCCAGAAGTGTCTGAATCACTATGTCAATCTGTCGTGTAAGTTTCAATAATCTTTCATGCTATGGTTTCACAGGAGTGCGATCAACGGATTCCCCGCATCCGGGCCAGGCGCTCGAACTTTCGGATTTCTCCTTCGATGCCCAGAGCGGGGTCTCCTTCATAACGAACGACCACGGGCTTCAGATACGGAAACTCCTCGAACATGGCTTCAAGGCCGCCGTTAGCCCTTTGGACCTCCACGGTCGCTTTCCAGATTCGCGCGACGGTTTGAGAGTCCTGAGTTATCGTGTCGACCTGGTCCTTCGATAAGCTATCGCACTTTTCGAGGATGAGATTAGTTGCCGCCAATTCCGCGACCGCATCCGCGGCATCGAATTGGGTGAACATGAAACCGCGCACGCTTTCCGGAAACACGTTTTCGTCATCGAGGAACCACACATTGCGCCCAGGATCGCCCGAATCCTGGCGCAAATACACTTTGACGACGTCGCGGCGGTTGGTTCCGTCCTGCAGCCACTCGAGCAGGCCGCCCGTATCGAAACAGGGTTGAATTTTGGCGGCCCATTTTCCGGCGCTTGGAAGGCCGCGGATGACATCGCGCTTCGACCTCAAATCTTCGATCAGATCCGCGGCCGCAAGAATTTCCTGTTCGTGCCCTCGTTTAAAAAAGTCCGAAATATAGAACCCGTCCATTTCATAGAAAAGCTTGAAACACGCTTTTTGAACGAGCTGTTTATTGATCAGGCCATATCCCGCGCTTTTCGGATCCATGACCTCGGGCTGCTCCTTCTCCACCAAACGGTGCAAGTAATCCACGGGATTGAAAAAATATTGCAGAGCATGGGCGCTGTCATGCTCCATGCCTGCCATATGGTAGACAAGGAGTCCGACAACGATTGGATGCCGGATTCCCAATGCCGGGATTCCCCGCTCGGGATTCCCTTCGATCAACCACGTGGCCAACAAAGACATCTGGCCGAGTTTTTCAGA
>JAPLUP010000694.1 GCA_026397575.1 Candidatus Zixiibacteriota bacterium | reverse complement strand
GCGGTCCAGACAAAGGGTTTAGAGTTGGCGTTATAGCGTTTGACGAAGTGGTCGATTTGGGCGACCAAGTCCTTGACGATGCGAAAACTGCCATGTCGGATCGGTAGCCGAAGGACGCCGGACTACCAAAGGCGCGGTATCAGTTCGGTGTTCTTTATGACCCTGTTCTTTATGACCCTGTTCTTTCTGACCGGCATGCCCGTTTCGGTGATACTGGTTTCCAGCCGCTCGCTCATTTTGGCATGCACAATGCTCCCGTTTTTCAGCGAAACCTGAAATTCACCGGTGATCTGCGATGTTCCGAGCGCCTTGAACGAAGTCGTATCTGGAGAGTACATGTCCACACGGTAAGGCGAGATGGCGCTGGCTATCGAGATGGTGGCGCACGGCGTACCGCGATAGGAAGTCAATCCCGTCAACGTCAGCTTAAACGGCTTCTGCTCCACAAATGATTCGTTGATTACCTTTTTGAGGGAGTAACAGATTGGTTTTGGCCAGACAATGGTGGCAGTATCACCGACCTTGCTCAGACGTCTGCCGACGGTGTAGTGTAACTGCTCCATGATCTTAGCGGGCAAGAAATCATCGATAAACTCCCACGCTTCTACATAGGGGAATCCCGTGGTCAGAGGAATCCCAAAATCATAGCAGTTGCCCGTTACCGGAATTTTCGGACGGAACTGCGAACGAAAATTCAGACCCCTCAGCGAATCGATGATCGAGCGGCTCTCATAGGTCGAGTCGTCTATCGCCTGAAGGTCCCCGACCGATACGGAGTCGACGGTGATTTCATAGATCAGGCCGCTGTCGGGATTGTTCGCGAGACATAGCTGCGAGTAGTCGATACGGTTCTTCTTGACGGACGTGGGATTGCCGTCGACATTTAGGAAGGCTATTTCCACTTTTATACTGTAAACCTGAGCATCTCCACGCTGACATCTTGGCGCCAGATTTAGAGTTTCCTGAAGCGCCTGCGGCATTACTGATTGCGCGCAGATGGATGCGTTCAAGACCAAAAACATCAGAAACAATTTGCGCATTACAACTCCTTATGGCTTACGAACGACGGTCGTCCTTTTGACAGGTGGGGCAAAAATGCGTTCCCCGACCGCCGACCTTGATTTTCACTATGATGTCACCGCACTTGCCACACCGACTTCCATTTTGATTATACACTTTTAGATATCGGGCGAACCGCCCGGTTTCTCCATTTACTCCCGAATAGCTGTCGAATGTTGTCCCGAGATTCTTAATGGCCAACGCCATGACCTGTCGGATGGCTCGCGCCAACGCCCCGATTTCGTTGGCCGACAACGATGACGACGCCTTAAGAGGATGAATACGACTGCGATAGAGCGACTCATCGACATAGATATTGCCCAAACCGGCAATGACATACTGATCAAGCAACAGGGATTTGACAGGTCGCCGGCTCTTGCAAACGAGCGCCTGTAACTGCGACGCCGTAATCACAGGAGCTTCTATGCCCAGTTGATTTAGCGTCTCCTGTTGGCCAGCGCGCACGAATTGGATGACGCCAAATTTGCGCACATCACGGAACACGAGCCGCCTGCGTCGAGCCCGGAATACGATCTCCAGATGGTCATGCTTGTCTCGCCGCCTCTGATCTTCGCCGACCAGAATGCGTCCGCTCATGCGCAAATGGATCATCAGCCGCTTGCCGGATTTGAGATGAGCAATGATGTACTTGCCTCGCCGCTCAAACGACTTGAAAGTGTCACCGGTCAACTGACGCAGTCGGGGTTCACGTTTCAGCAAGTGGGGAGAAACATAGGGCAGTCGCTGCACCGTAAGCCCCTTGACCATAGAGTTCAGCCCACGGACAATCGTCTCGACCTCAGGCAGTTCCGGCATCTCAGACTTTCTCCATGATCAAAATCATGTTTTCCGACTTGGTTCTGATATATGGCGTCAGTCCGGCATCACCAAAAGCGTGTGTCACCTTGAAGTCATGGCTCGCTGCTGCGGCGATTTCCGAGCGCAGCCAGAACTTCAATCGCGTTTCCAGCGTATTGTGCGAGATGATTTTCCCCTGCTCGATGATGTAGATCGGCATCAAAAAACTCCAGTACTTGTCTTGTCGCGCATAGAACGGCGCAAACAGCACGCGATTTTCGGCCAGTTTCGGCGGCAGAAAATGCACACGCTTGGTCTTCAGCATGTCCGGATTAACTGTCTGGATCACGAACCGTCCGTGCGGCGACAACAATCGGCTGACATTCTCAATCAGCATTTTGAGATCGGCGCCGGATAGGATGTGCGGAAGCGTGTTTCCAAGAAGCAATACGAGATCGAACATCCCCTTGTACTTCACCGGCAGTCGCAGCATATCACCCTTCAGGAAGTCTACACCCTTCCTGCGAGCCTGTTTTGTCTTTGCCATTCTGATCATCCGTGCGGAACTGTCGATGCCGATATAAACTGCGCCACGCTTGACAATCTCCCTAGCATGACCGCCATCACCGCAGCCGAGATCGCAGACGGCAGAGATGTCGTGATGAACAAAAAGCAGATCAAATAAAGCCGTCTCTTTGGGCAGTCGTTTGTCCCAATCAACCTTAAGATGGTAGAGCGGTGCAAGTCGCTCGTAGAAGTTGTCGCTATGTCTGCCGTGTGTAGTCATCATACTCCCAAGGCATTGCCGGCCGAAGTTTCCCTTGAAAACGGGGCGTCGCCCAGTATATTGGGCGGCCTATGACCGGTCAAGACAAAATCCTCGCGGGGCTTAACCCTCCACAATTGGAAGCGGTTACATTTGGTGATGGTCCCCTACTGGTGTTGGCAGGGGCCGGCAGCGGTAAGACCCGCGTGCTGACCAGCCGTGTCGCGCACCTGATTGCCACGGGCCGCGCCGCGCCGGAACAGGTGTTGGCGGTGACTTTCACCAACAAGGCCGCCGGCGAGATGAAAGCTCGCATCGAGCGCCTGACCGATATGAGCAAGTCCCGCATGCAGGTATCAACCTTTCATTCCTTTGCCGCGCTGTTGCTGCGTTTCTACGGCGAGCGCCTTGGACTACCCAAAGGCTATACGATATACGACCAGGACGACGCTCTGAGCGCCGTCAAGAGCTGTCTGACCGAACTAAAGATTGACAGCAAGAAACTCACGGCAGCTTTCGTGCTCGATCGAATCAGCGACGCGAAAACAGAGATGGTCGACGTGAACGCATTTGCCGCCACGGCTTACAGCCCAGATTATAAGAAGATTGCGCAGGTCTACGAGTTGTACGAGCGCAAACTCAAAGCCGCCGGGGCGCTTGATTTTGATGATCTGCTTGTATGCGCGGTGAAGCTGTTGCAGAAGGATGCCGAGATCAGAACGCGCTTGCAGCAGAAGTATCGTTATCTATTGATCGACGAATACCAGGACACCAACAAGCCGCAATACTTGATGGCCAAGATTCTGTCGGAGCCAAATCGAAATATCTTTGCCGTTGGTGATGAAGATCAATCGATTTATGGCTGGCGCGGTGCCAATATTCAAAACATTCTTAATTTCGAACACGACTTCCCGAACTGCAAGATCATTCGTCTGGAACAAAACTACCGTTCCACGCAGACCATTCTCAAGGCGGCTTCAACAGTCGTCAGCAACAACCGCATGCGAAAAGGCAAGACTCTGTTCTCGATCGGCGAAAAAGGCGAACCGTTGGTCTTGATGATTACCGAAAACGATGACGACGAAGCCGAGCGGGTGGCGACGCGCATTGAAGAACAGATTCGCGTCAACGTTCCGCGCAGCGAGATCGCCTTGCTGTATCGCACTAATGCGCAGTCCCGGGCGCTGGAGGAATCACTCAAACGCCGGTTTATTCCTTACAAAATCGTTGGCGGTATTCGCTTCTATCAGCGGAAAGAAATCAAGGATATGCTCGCCTATCTCAAGCTGATCGAGAATCCCAAGGACGATGTCAGCTTCCGGCGGGTTATCAACTACCCCAAGCGCGGCATTGGCGATGCGACCCTGTCACAGCTTCAGGCCAAAGCCAACGAGCTTGGCTGCTCATTGCTCGAATTGATTTCACGATCGGGACAGCTTGATTTCCTCGCATCGGGTGCAGCGACTA
>JAPLUP010000334.1 GCA_026397575.1 Candidatus Zixiibacteriota bacterium | reverse complement strand
GCAGCTTCGGCAGACTCTTCCTTTTTGCTTGACATTAGCAATGTATGCCTTATATTGAGCCTGGCTAAATATGGAGATGCTCTCTGGGCTATCTGTCTAATTCCCAGCAAGAAGCTGCTCGCCTATCATCGGATTGATCGTTGCACATAGAAGAATCTCAATCTATACCCCAGCCATGGGGTTGACCTTGATAATAATGTTACCTGGAGGAATTCTCCGATGCGAACAGACTCTATAACCTGTAAAGCCTTATTCGTGGTGTTGGCTTTAGCGATGCTGGCTGCCTTACCCCTGACAACGTTGGGGTCACCGCTATATCACAACTTTGTGGTTTTGCCGGAGCTCACAGCCACCAATGGTCAGGCCTTTGTCATGCCGGTTCGTCTGTACAATGAGGCGGCGCTCAACAAAGTGATCGTGCCGCTTCTGATTCGTGATGTTGACTTCCTCAACATCGACTCGATCTCGTTTGTCGGTAGCCGTTTCGGTGGGCTTGGCACTACCAGTGGCGTGTTTGATAACGGCACCCACACGATGTTGCTCAAGTTCGATGGAACTCCCTCCGGTTTTCTGCCACCGGGTAATGGCGAAATCGCCAACATCTATTTGAAAGTTGCCCCGACTGCTCTGGCGGGCGACATCGTGATCGACACGACCGTGCTCGGCCCGGACATTTATTTGTTGCAGGACACGAACGACGTTGCCGTGGAAGACTACTTCGTTTTCGGATTGATTCACATCGTCGGTTCCAAGCCAATCATTCAGTTGCAGCCGACAATCTTCAACTTTGTCACTTATGTCGGCGTCAACCCAGAGGCAGACACGCTGCACATCACCAACCTCGGCAGTGATCCACTCAACTGGCAGATTACCCACCAGCCCAGTTGGCTGACGCTGTCTGCTCTCTTTGGCACTGCGCCAAGCGCCGTCGTCCTGACTCCGGACGTTGCGTCTTACCCTGTCGGTGTGCTGGTCGACTCGATTGCCGTGAACGATGACAACGCGCTGGTGAAGACCGAGTGGGCGTATGTAAATGTCACGATCCTCGAGAATCCTGATGTAACGCGCTGTCTTGCTTTACACCAGGGTTGGAATCTGATAAGCTGGAATGTCGACACGCCGGATGACGACATCGAGACGATAATCAAAGACATCAAGGGTTGCATCGACGTCGTTCTCGGTTTCGAGCAGGGCGGCGCGACTTATGATCCATATCTATCGCAGTTCTCGACTCTAACCACTCTGGACCATCTGCACGGTTACTGGTTCCGCATGAACTGCGATACGACGCTCTGCGTCACTGGAACCAAGGTGGCGCCCGATACGCCGATCGATCTGGAGCAGAACTGGAATCTGGTCAGCTATTTACCGGACGATTCCGACTCGACGCAGGTGGCAATCTCCAGTGTTCTCGACAAGATCATCGTCGCGCTCGGATTTGATAATGGTGGTCTAACTTTTGATCCGGCGCAACCGGGATTTGCCACTTTGAAAGAAATGAAACCGGGATTAGGATATTGGCTTAAGACCGATGCTGCGGCGACGCTGATTTATCCGGGATCAGATCCTAAGGCATCTATCTACGTCGCTTCGCGTGGCACGATGAAGGCCTTCCCGCCTGCCCCCGGCGTGACTCCGACAACCGAGTGGATCGACCTGTTCGGCGACGGCATTACGCTGGATGGGACTTTGATACCGACCGGTACCGTGTTGGCAGCCTACGATGAAAATGGCCATCTCTGCGGACAGGCGACAGTGGGGACCGGCGGCAGAATTAGTTTTACACCGGTTTATCGCGATGACAAAGGTACGACCACCGTTGAAGGTCCTGATCTTGGTGGCAGCATCAACTTGGCCGTCAACGGCATTCCGGTGCAGCAGTCGTATACTTTCAGCGGTCTGGGTGATCGTATTCGTCTGACCGCTCTGACTTCGCTGTCCAAGCATCCGGAGAATCTGCCCCGTCAATTTGGTCTGGCGCAGAACTATCCGAATCCGTTCAATCCGGGCACTTCGATTGACTTTAGTTTGCCTGTGGCGTCAAGGGCCACGGTTGACGTATACAATGTGGTTGGCGAAAAAGTGACCACGTTGCTTGATCGTTTCCTGCCCGCAGGCAGATACTCGGTTAGCTGGGACGGCGCCAATGCCAACGGCAAGCCGGCCTCCTCGGGAATGTACTTCTACCGTTTGAAGGCCGGGGAGTTCACCGACACTAAAAAGATGATGCTCGTAAAATAAATTGCGGAGTAGAGCATGGACACGTATCTTGAATATTATATATGAGAAGGAATGAAGATATGAAAGCGAAGACTTTGCTGATCAGAATGCTGATGATCGTTGTAGTCGCGACTGTGCCCCTGTTAGCGCAGGGACCGACTCCGACCAACGTCTGGACGAGTTTCATCGGCGACAACTGCACGATTAACGGAGTGCTGATTCCGATCGGTACCGAGATCACCGCGTTTGATCCGCAGGGTGTACTCTGCGGGAGATTTGTCACTAAGACTCTCGGGCAATACGGCAGTCTGGATGTGTATGGCGATGATGAATATAGCCCTTTGGTAGATGAGGGGTGCGTGATGGGCGACCATGTCGTCTTCAAGATCAACGGTGTCGTTGCCACCCAGCTTGGCCCGGATAACGATGCCTGGCGGAGCCTTGGACCGTTCAAGAAGGTGAACCTCTCGGTCTACACATTCGCAATCGATGTCGCGGCTCCGCCCGGAGGCGCCAGCACTGCCGGCTCTACCGTGAGCTATGACGTGATCGTTACCAACAACGGCTCCGGTGTTGATCTGATTGCGCTGACCGTGACCAGCAAATCCGGATGGGTAGTGACGGGCAACGATACGCTCGGTCAGTATTACACAGCCGGCGAGCACAAGACACTACCGGTTACAGTTGCCATACCGGCGGGCACACCGCTTGGTACTCAGGACACACTGACAGTTGTGGCCTTCTCACGATTTGATCCAGCCGCCAAAGTGACGAAGAAAATCGTCACGACCGTTATCACTGGTCCGACTCCGACCTCCCAATGGACCGATTTTGTTGGTCTCCAGTGCACGATTAATGGCGCGCCGATACCGGTAGGTACCGAAATCACAGCCTTTGATCCGAACGGCATCCTTTGTGGTCTGTTCGTGACGACGACTATCGGTATTTATGGGACTCTTCATGTCTATGGTGATGACTTTGCCACGGAAACAGTTGATGAAGGTTGTGTTGTGGGTGACCACATCACTTTCAAGATCAACGGTACGGTTGCCTATAAACTGGGACCAGCAAATGACCTGTGGGTCGGCATCGGTCCGACTAAGATCATGAACCTGGCGCTCACCGACGCCGAATCGTTCGCGGTCGCCGCCACGGCTCCGACAGATGGCGCCGATTCTGCCGGCGTAACCGTGAGTTATGACGTGATCGTTACCAACAACGGCTCCGGTGTTGATCTGATTGCGCTGACCGTGACCAGCAAATCCGGATGGGTAGTGACGGGCAACGATACACTCGGTCAGTATTACGCAGCCGGCGAGCACAAAACACTACCGGTTACAGTTACCATTCCGGCAGGCACACCGCTTGGTACTCAGGACACACTGACAGTTGTGGCCTTCTCACGATTTGATCCAGCCGCCAAAGTGACGAAGAAAATCGTCACGACCGTTAACGCTGTTACCGGTGTTGATGACGGCAATTTCCATGTACCGGGCATGTTCACTTTGAATCAGAACTTCCCGAATCCTTTCAACCCCGAGACGGTGATTTCCTTCTCCCTGGATAAACCGGGTGACGTAACGCTTTCGGTTTACGACATTCTTGGCCGCACAGTGACGACGCTATATCGCGGCTATCTGCCGACTGGCCAACATCAGTTCCGCTGGAATGGCGCCGACGGCAACGGTCAAATTGTTGCCAGTGGTGTCTATTTCTATCGGCTATCGTCTGACCAGATTAGTTTGACGCGCAAAATGGCACTGATGAAATAAAACACGCCCTCCTATTGTGTGACAAAAAACCCTCTGCTTCGGCGGAGGGTTTCTTGTTTGCGAACACTTTAACAAGCGAATCGGGCTTCTCCTCCGCGCGCTACTTCCGACTCGATTCGGCAGCCACCTCAGCAACCGAAAATCGCTTGCGCCACGCCGAAAAAAACGTTTAATCGACAGCGACCAAAGCGTATAATCAACATCAGACAACTACACAAAGGAGCTAAACTATGAAATCAAAACTGACACTCTTTGCTGTTACCGCACTACTGCTGTTTGCGATGGTTGCCGTGCATGCCGACATCACGATCAAATCGACCGTGACCAGCAAGGGGTTGGTGGGCCTGACCAACATGGAAGGGACGCAGACGCAAATGATCTCCGGCGACAAAGCCAAGACCGCATCCAACATCAGAATGACCAACAAAGTGATGAAGTTCCTGGGCGCCGGCAAGCCGCAGGAGAGCGCCGAAATCACCCGTCTCGACAAGGAACTCTTTTGGGACGTTAATCTCAAGGATAAGGAATACAAGGAACGCACCTTTGCCGAAGTCCGCGCCGAGATGGAAAAGGGCTTGGAACAATCGAACAAAGAGAAGGCGAAATACGCGAAAGAGCATCCCGAAGACACCGTCAAATTCCGCACTGAAGTGAAAGTCGACCGCACCGGCAAGACCCAGAAAATCGCCGGCTACAACACCGAAGAAACGATTATCACGATGATCATGTACGCCAAGAACGCCGAATCAGGCGAACAAGGTGCGATGAAAATGACGATGGATCTCTGGCTGGCCAAAGACGTCCCGGGCGCCGCAGACTTCCAGAAGTTCTATGCCGAGATGGCTGCCAAGCTTGGTTTCACCGGTCACAGCCAACAGAGTATGGAAGGAATGTTGACGGCGTTTGGTGTCGATCCGCGCGAACTCTACAAGCACACCAAGGATCTGCAAGGGATGTCCCTGATGTCGACGGTGTCACTTGGTTCTATGGCTGACACCTCGGCTCAGGCCGGCAAGCAGGGTGAAGCCAAGGAGCAGAAGAAAGAAAAGCAATTCGACGAAGCAGATGAAGGCGGCAAGTCAAGCACCGCGAAAAAACTCAGTGGGCTGTTTGGCAAGAAGAAAGAATCGAAGGCCGACGAGGGATCCAAATCTAAAGACACCAAGTCCCAACAGCAGTCGGGACCGATGTATCTGATGCAGTTTACGACCACCGTAACTGAAATGTCGGCCGCCAGTGTCGCCGGCTCGGAGTTCGAAGCCCCTACCGGATTCAAGCTGAAGAAGTAGTAGTGAAGTGGGTCAGGATCCCTGCAGTTCCCACCTACTTGGCTGACGGAACAGAAAAGAAAACTTGCGCTATGAGAGATAGTAGTC
>JAPLUP010000496.1 GCA_026397575.1 Candidatus Zixiibacteriota bacterium | reverse complement strand
CTGCCTTTCGCGGTCAAACGTTCCGGAGCCAAATCGATCGTGACCATTCATGACCTGATCTTTTTGCGCTATCCCGAACTGTATCCGCGTTTCGACCGCAAGATCTACCGCTCCAAAGTCAACTATGCCTGTCACGCTGCCGATCGGATTGTCGCAGTCAGCGAGCAGACACGGCAGGATATCATCGGATTTCTTGATGTCGATCCGGCACGGATCAAAGTCGTTTACCAGAGCTGTGACCCAATCTTCTACCAGGTTGCGGATGAGGCGCACAAGCGACAGGTGCGCGACAAGCACGGTCTACCTTCACAATACATACTGTACGTCGGCACAATAGAACGCCGGAAGAACCTACTGGGCATAATCAAGGCACTGCCGTTACTCAAACGTAGTCTCGACGCGCATCTCGTCGTCATCGGACGTGGCCGCGGTTACAAGGAAGAAGTGCTGGCTTATGTTCAGGCGCAGGGACTGACCTCGCGCGTTCATTTCCTGACCGATGTCCCCTTTGCCGATTTCCCGGCGATTTATCAGATGGCATCGGCATTTGTGCTACCGTCGCTATTTGAGGGTTTCGGCATTCCGATTACCGAAGCGCTCTGGAGCAATTGCCCGGTGGTTACATCAGCGGGCGGATGCTTTGCCGAAGCTGGTGGTCCATCAAGCATTTATATCGATCCCAACGATGATGCGGCGCTGGCGAACGCGATAGAACGAGTATTGGAAGACGGTGATCTTGCGAATAAAATGTGCGCGGACGGGTATGCGTATGTGCAACGATTCCGCGATGAAACGACCGCCGCGGTGATGATGGGGCTATATCAGGAAGTTATCTCGTAGATAGGCGTACTGCCGTCTAACCAAAATTCGGATTTACGTTAGAATCACGGTGTTCCTGCAACGAAAAGCGGATGACGGTTTGCAGGCCGACACGAATCAAATCGTTGTCTTTCAGCAGCGTTTGCTCGGTTTTGACTCCGTTGATCGTCGAGCCGTTGCGCGACAGATTGTTGAATAAGAAGGCATCTCCGCGACGGATAACCGCAAAGTGCTCGCGACTGATGGCGGAGTCTTCGTCGGAGAGAACAAAATCGCATTCGTCCTCGGAGCGCCCGACCCGAAACTGCACAGCTTCGGTGGCAAATTGACGCCCCTTGTCCGGACCTTCCTCGACTATGAGCAGCGGCTTAAGTGACATAGGTACGTATTGTAATCACCAACCGCCGCGAAATCAACGGATTTCTGGTGATTTCTGCTGGGACATTGTCGAACCGGGAAGCAGCCAATGTCGGGACTGTTGAAGAATCTCGGAATTGTCGTTGCGAGGAGTCAGGGCGGGCGAGAGAGGGGAGGGGTAATGACGACGAAGCAATCTGCGCGCCTGCATCGCAAGAGCGTAAATCGAGATTGTTTCGTCGTGCTACACACCCTGCATCACCTCTCCGCACTCCTCGCAATGACACGATTTGGGCTTCTTCAACACTCCCATGTCAATCACTTGCCTGCAAAGATCACAGCCATTTTGCCGATCTAATTCTATGGGGACTTGGACGAGGCAGCAGAAGGGGCCTGATTGCGATGCACCTTGGATTAGTTGGCGGTATTATCGGCAGCGTTATTGGAGTTGCCGGCGGTGTTCTTGGCACCTACTTCAGCATCAGGAACACTAACGGCCCGCTTGAACGGGCGTTTATGGTGAAATGCGTCGTGCTTGCCTGGATAGCGGTCGCAGTTTTTCTGGGCCTGCTCCTAATCCTGCCGGCCGCCTATCGCATCTATCTCTGGATTCCTTACGGAGTCTTGCTGGTCTGGAGCATGATCAAGCTCAATCGCAAGCAGGCTGAGATCCGGCAACAGGAAAAGATGCAGCAGTTTCCCGAAAGTAGTTGACATACTATGCGAAAGGAGAACGCATTATGAAACTTTTTTATGACAAGACAGCCATTACCACGATGGATGATGCGCGGTCGCATTACGCCGCTGACGAGTTTGCATCGCCCACGCGATCAACAGTTGCCTCATTGTCATGGCTTGAGCATGAAATCTCAGCGCTGGATTCCTTGTTGAAAGAATTGGAGATGCCCGATGTCTGTGACCTGCACCTCGAATACACAGTCGAGCCTCGGCAAGGGGATGGCGAGGCGTCGCATACCGACCTGATGGTTATATCAGGCGAATCCTCTCTCGCCGTTGAAGTCAAATGGACTGAGCCTCGTTATGACACAGTCGGCAAGTGGCTTACAAAAGGGCCAAACCCACTCAATCGCTGCAAGGTGCTCACTGGCTGGCTCGGCTTGCTCCAGAAACATGCAATGCATGAGTTATACATAGAGGATTTCTCTGGCGCCGTTTACCAGATGGTGCATCGTGCAGCCTCCGCCTGTGCAGTGGGGAAAATGCCCAGGTTGGCGTACTTAGTGTTCAAGCCCTCACCCGATCCGAGGACAGCGGACATACAAACGATCCACAAAGATCTTACGAATTTGTGGAGTTTGCTGGGCAACCCCAAGGGATTTCCATTCTATCTGGTTGAAGTGCATCTGTCTCCGACGGCTGCATACAAAGCGATTGAGTCATTGCCGAAAAGGGATAAGGCAACTGCGGAGCAAGTTAAGGCCGCTTTGTTTGGAAGCGATCGGCTGTTCAAATTTGGGAAGTACCACTTAACGAAAGTCGGAGCCAAAATCATGATCCCGACCGGCTATGGCGAAGACGCCCTGGTCGACCAACGCAGCACCGTTCCCGGGGTGGGTAAGGTATGAGCCGTGCTATGCGTGTTTATGGCCTGGATTTCACTAGCGCTCCTTCATCAGGGTCGTCTAAAGCAAAACGCCTGAAGAAACTTATGCTCGCTGTTTGTACTCTGGAGAATGGCCTGCTCAAAGTCGATAATTTTGAGCGTCTCAATGGAGCCTTTAGTGGTGATTTCTCCAAATTCGAAGCATGGCTGCACACAGAAGGTGAGTGGATTGCTGGTTTAGATTTCCCATTCGGACAACCAGCCCAGCTCATCGACGATTTGAATTGGCCGAATAACTGGTCTGAATATGTGAATCATATTGAGACGTTGGGAAAGAATGGTTTCGAACACGCATTGACGAATTACAAACTTCCGCGACCAGCAGGACAGAAGGAAAAACAAAGGGAAACTGACAAAAGGGCTGGATCGGTCAGCCCCATGAAACTGTATAGGGTTCCTGTTGGCAAAATGTTCTTCCAGGGAGCCCCTCGCCTGTTACACTCGGAACTCTCCATCCATCCGGTACGGATTGTCGCTTCCGAGAATCGGCACGTCATTGAAGCCTACCCGAAATTGGTTGCGCAAAGTTGCATCGGCAATAAGCCCTATAAGAGCGACAACCCCGGAACGGATGGCGCCTTTATGACTCAACAACGCCAACAGATCGTAAATGCAATCTGCGCAATGGACGGTAACAAAACCGCCTTCAGGAGCACTTACAATATCATGGTGCAAATGCCTTCGGAATTGAAAAGCGAGTGCGTCAATGACCAGTCCGGTGATTATCTCGATTCCGTTTTGTGCGCGGTTCAGGCGGCATGGAGTTATACCATGAGAGATCGTAATTACGGTAGTCCGGAGGAAGCCAATATCCTTGAAGGCTGGATTTGCGACCCTAAAACCTTTGATGGATCCCTTTCCGAGTCTTGCTTCTGTAGAGCATAATCAAGCTCAATCGCAAGCAGGCCGTGATCCGGCAAAAGGAAAAGATGCAGCAGTTTCCCGAAAGTAGTTGACATACTCGGCGAAAATCGCAAATCTCACTGGTGGCTGTCGACTGGGGTGGGCATTGCGCCCCTGTTACTCACAACTTCCAAGGCAAATCGCGGCAGCCCTGTTGGCTTACAGCATGCGACGAACAATTGTCCTCTTATCTCTGGCTCTGGTTTCAATCACTCTGCTCTATGCTGTTGCGCTCTGTCAGAGTGACTCCACGCGCCGGAATGATCCGTATTATTCGACAACAGCCCAACTGCTGCGAATCGATAATGGGCGTGTTGTCTATATCTGGATTGATGCGCCATTCGCAGTCAATGCTGATTTTCGCATCAGCCTGTCCGCCGATGGGCAAATAATCGGCAATTGTGCAGTTGCCACAACCGCCGATCAAGTTGTGGTCAGTGAAACTCTGGCTCTGCCGTTGTTCAACAAGCTTAAGTCAATAGCGAAACCAGTCTTCTCGATCTACTTGGACACTACGCGAGTCGCCGACCACACGATCCGGATCGGCATGCCAGCAATCCTCGCCGATGAGTATTCTTTCACTCTGCCGCCTGATGTTGTTGGTCGGCTGCCAATCGCCGCCGACTTTCGTTACTATCGCAAGCTCTCCGAGGCCGAAATTGATCTGGCTATCGGCAAGATCGACGTGCTTATCGTGCCGGAAACGGAAATCCCCGAAAATGCCAAATGCACATATCGCATCGAACCAACCGGCAACTATATCGAATGGTTCTTTCTCAGCAATTTGCCGGACAATGACCTCTACACTTGTGCACTAAGCTACTGTCTCAAGAACCAGTTTGTCGGTATTGCCGAGTTGCCGACGCTCTTGATCGACACAAGTTTGGTCAACCGCGGATTTCCACGCAACAGGGAGAAAGCTCGAGCGCTTTTTGACCAAGTGAAAGTCTCGTTGCCTTCGCGGCGCTGCAATTTCGAGTCGTCAATGCTTCCCGGCCTGCTCGGCAAGCTGGAGCGTGAATTGCAGAACTGCGGCGGAAAGTTGTCGTTTGATAACCGGTTTGATAGCGTTGGCATTAAGCTGCTACACAGTGCCCAACCGGCTACAACTTCGGAAGACGAAATGTTGCGCAACGCCCGTAGTCAGTTCTTTACGAATTGCCTGAACCGTGGCTGGCTGCAGCAAATGAATCTTCCCGACTCGTGTCGTGATGTCGATTCCTTGTCAACCGTCTGCGAACAGGCACTGCAAACCTGGCTGTCACGTGAATGCCGGTTTATCCCGCTTGGCAGAATGGAATTGATTGCACTCGTGCGAGACAACGTCCACAACATTCCCGACCGCGCCGGTCGATTTGCGATCACCAATTTCTACAGAGCGAAGTAACTATGAAACTCGCAACGAAACTGATTTCCGGATTTGTGCTTGCTTCCATTGTGCCGTTGTTCTTGATCTCGTTTCTGCTTTATCTCTTTGTCGATCACAACACCGAAACGGCATTTGCCGAGAAATCCGATATCGCCGTCTTGGCGTTTCGGAGTTTTATGGAAGATCAGTTGTCGCTACTCGAAAAAGAGGCCAATGATCTTTCCCAGGACAAGGATTTCCTGATTGACGTGCTCGATCTTCCCAAGCGCGAAGCCGATCTGACCGGATACCTCGAACACAAAATTGCCGCCGGTGAATATCAGTTTGCGCTGATACGCATAAAGGAATCACAGGGGGTATTCAAAGCCTACGAGGATGGTCTGTCAGATGTCATTTCCGGTTATCGCTTCCCGCAGAGTGCCGGCGGTTTGCAGTCGGGTTCAACCGGTCTGGTCAAACTCTCAGCCGACGGCAAGAACTCCGTGGCAGCTATTGCTACAGTGCCGGTGTTTTATCGCGATGAACCAATTGCCGAACTGATGATCGGCCGCATGCTGACAACGATGACCGGCAACTATCGTTTAGAACGCTCTGGCATGGCGGCGCTTCTGGTGACCTCCAATGGCAGGACACTCTTTGTGAATGCCGATTCTCTGCTGTTGCCCAAAGTCCGACAGTTGTCGTTGGCGAAGTCTGAAAAGACAGCCTGGAAAATATCAATCGGCGATCAAAACTTCCTTGCCCGCCAGACGCAGATTATGGGGCTGGATGGCAGCGTCGTGGCGGCGGTCGTCTATCTGTTCGACCAGAGCGATCTGACTGCCGGCAAGTCACGGCTGGTGCGCATCTTCGTGCTGCTGGCATTGTCGGCGTTGATACTCTCTTTGTTACTCGGTTATTTCTATTCCCGCTCGATCTCGCGTCCGGTCACTGAGATGTCGCAGGCAGCGCGGCAGATTGCCTCCGGCGCGGTGCCGCAGAAGATCATCTATTTCTCCGACGATGAAATCGGAGATCTGGCGGCCGGTATCAACCGCCTGACCGCTGATCTCAAATCCACCGAAATCAAACTCCGCCGCTCCGAGCAGGTGGCCGCCTGGCAGATGTTTGCGCGGCAGACGGCGCATGAGATCAAGAATTTCCTGATGCCGGTCAGCACAACCGTGAGCGCCTTACAACGTTCCGCCGATGCCGGTTTGCTTGACCGCGCGCGTGTTGATGATGCCGTCCGAAATATCCAGGTTGAACTTATGCGGATGAAACAGTTGCTCGGCGCCTTTGTCGAATTCGCCAAACTCCCCGCGCCGACCTTCCAGCGAATCCGAGGCTCTCTTCTTGTCGACGATCTTAATGATACCTTTGCCGAACAGTTACGCGCTGGTCATTTGCACATTTCGGTGGATGGTCAATTGCCGAAACTCAACTGCGACAGCGGCCAGATTCGACAGGTGTTTCTCAACTTGATCAGCAACAGTTTCGAGGCCAATGCTTCGGTCGTTCAGGTCAAAATTGTTGTCGACGAGACCAAAGTCAATTTCGAGATTGTGGATGACGGTGACGGTCTGAAAGTCGCTTCCGGTCTGGATCCGTTTACGCCGATGTACACGACCAAAGCACGCGGCAGCGGACTGGGGCTGGCGATTTGCCGACGGATCATCGTCGATCACGGCGGGGACATTACCTACGAGGTCAACCCGACCGGCGGTACCGTGTTCACCTTCCACCTCCCTTGGGAGAGAATGTAGGATGCCCAAAGCCAGACTGCTTCTTGTTGATGATGACGCTCGCATCTGCATGACTCTCGCAAGCTATCTTCGCGACAGCGGCTACGAAATCGTCACCGCCGGCAACGTTGCCGAAGCGATCAAGCTGAACCACCAGAACATTGATCTGGCGCTTCTTGATTTGGCGCTTCCCGACGGCACTGGTATTGACGTGCTAAGCGATATCCGGCAACGGTTTCCGAATCAGACAGTTGTGATGATCTCCGGCGAAGCCACTCTCTCCGACGCCGTGCAGGCGATCAAACTTGGCGCTGTTGATTTTCTGGAGAAGCCGGTAAGCCCCGAGAAGGTCGAGATCACGATTACCAACGCGCTACGACTAACTTCGCTGAGCCGCAAATTACAATATGAAGAACAAAACCTGCTCGTCCGATATGCGCTTATCGGTGACTCGGCGCTGATGACCGAAGTCCGCGCCCAGATTGACGCCGTTTGTTGCACCGATTCAGCGGTGCTGCTGCTCGGCGAATCCGGTACGGGTAAAGAGGTCGCGGCCAATCTGATTCATCTCAAAAGCGACCGTCGCGACAAACCTTTTGTGGCGGTCAATGCCGCCGCTGTGCCGCGTGAGTTGCTCGAATCCGAAATGTTCGGCCATGAAAAAGGTGCCTTCACCGGTGCAACCCAACGACGAATCGGCAAGTTCGAGCAAGCGTCGGGCGGAACCCTTTTTCTCGATGAAATCGCTGAAATGCCTCCGGCGCTGCAGGCCAAACTGTTGCGCGTGTTGGAAGAGCGCAAGATCGAACGGGTCGGCGGCGATCACACCATCGACGTCGATTTCCGGCTGATATGCGCCACCAATCGTAATCTGCAGGACGAGATCAAGCAGGGGCGTTTCCGCCACGATCTCTACTTCCGCATCAATGTCTTTGCGATCACCCTGCCGGCGTTGCGCGAGGTGCCGGACGATGTCGGGATTATTGCCCGGCATCATCTCGAACGACTCTGTGTCAAAATGGGCAAGCCGCAAGTTACTCTCGGCAAAGACCTGATCGCCGCTCTTGCGAAGTACCATTTTCCCGGCAATGTTCGCGAACTGCGCA
>JAPLUP010000015.1 GCA_026397575.1 Candidatus Zixiibacteriota bacterium | reverse complement strand
TCGTATCTCTGGTACGTTTCGCCGCTCGCTGCCGTCGGCGCGATTAAGGAATCGTTCGAAGTTGTGCGCAAGTTCATGTCTTTTGGCCAGCAGATTGACATTGGCGCTTTTGAGCCGAATGCCGCAACCGGAATTGCCTGTTACAAACTACATAATTGGATGTCGATGCTGGAGGATCCGGCTGATTTTGGCTATATCCAAACACTGAACGAGTTTACGATGCCGGAACTGGGCCGGGACTTGGATAGAATTAAGCAGGACTTCGTGATTCCCGATCTGGACAATCCACTGTCGTTTGAGAACCTGAGGAATGTTATCGTTCCGGTCTCTGAGATCATGGACGCTGACAAGCAGGAGTTCCTGCTGGAGAAGGCCAAGGGGGGAGTCAATCTGGTGCTGATCGGCTTGATGCCAAAATACGATGCAGACATGAATCCCTGCCAGATACTTGCCAACGCTATTCATTGCAAGACACAGATGCACGGCAAAATTGGCAACGTAGCGACCAACAACGACCAGTTTCCCAGCTATGTCTTCGGATCGATCACCTGTACCGAGAAGAAGAGCAAGAAACTGGCGACGTATGCCGGCAAAGCCGTCGGTGTAAAGGTTAATCGCTTTAAGGGCACCGTTGTGCTGCTGTCCTTCGATTGCTCGTCCCAGGGTAATTACGCCAAGATCAATTTCCTTAAGAACACTCTTGCCGACCTCGGTTTGACATTCCGAATTTCGACTTCGCACCCCAATGTACGGGCGTTTGTACACAAAGGCGAAAAGAGCGGAATGTTTTATCTTCTCAACTCGTCACCGTCACAGCCTTTTCGAAGGGCAAAAGCCGCCGGCACCAAAGTCGTGGTTCAGATTGACCTGAAGGCACTTGGTTATCGCGGCTCGAAAGTCAATATGGTTGATGTCTTTACGGACGAAGAAATACTGACCACCACCGATGAGTTGCGAGAGGGACTCTATTTCGCCCTTGGTAACCTTGATTCCCGAGCCTATCACTTTACCGTTAAATCATAAAAAGCACTCTGTCGCCGTGTTTTTCTGATCGCTCGCGGATTAGCCGCGACGCTCTTCCCCACCCGGCGGATGTTCTGATTCTCGCCTTTTCGGTCAATTGAGAGCAGTGGAACTGCGGTTTTTGTACGCTTTCCGATTACCGCCTCCGGACTGTCGTCTGAGAAAATTGCAACGACTCACCCGTAAGAGCGTAATATCTATATGGTTTGGAGGGTACAGGATGTGAGGTTGTGTCCTTCCGGAGGGGAAATCCTTTTGCGAAACACTCCGCGAATCAAGGCAAGGCCAGAGAAAACGCTTGACTTGTGCGGCGGGATTTGTTATAATACTAGTCTACCGCTTAGGAGGCTGTAGTGAAGGGTGTGTCTACTTATTCCTCGTTTATACGTTGGGGTGTTCTATTGTCATTTGTGTTAGTCGGCATCATCATCGGTTTTGTTATCTCCAGCAACACCGAATTTGTCAATAATGCCGTCAGCCAAACACAGGCCGTGCGGGCGACAGCGCCTTCGAAATCAATCTATCCGATCACGACGGAAGGCAAATCACCTTTCGTATCTGTGGTCGAAAAAGTACGTGATGCCGTGGTCAACATCAAGGCCGAGAGAATCGAACAGCTTACTCCTGCACAGAAGCGTTGGATGGCTTTCTGGGGTTGGCCGGCAGACAATCCACGTGAAGTCTCCATGGGCACCGGCTTTTTCTTCCGTGACGACGGATATATCTTGACCAATCACCATGTAATCGCCGGCGCACGCGACATCACGATCACACTTGCCGATCGTCAGGAAGTACGCGCCAAGCTGGTGGGTGAAGATGCCGCTAGTGATCTGGCAGTGCTCAAGATTACCGGTGGTGGCTACCCCTATATTGAACTGGGCGATTCCGACTCGATCATGGTCGGTGAATGGGTCATGGCGATTGGCAATCCGTTCCCAACGCAAGGATTGGATCGCACGGTGACGGTAGGTGTCGTTTCTGCCAAGGGACGACGCGGTCTCAATTTTGGTGAAGATACGCCCGATTTTCAGGACTATATCCAGACCGACGCGGCAATCAACCCCGGCAATTCGGGCGGTCCGTTGGTCAATCTTGAGGGATATGTGATCGGCATCAACGCCGCGATTGCGTCGTCATCGGGACAGTCGGCCGGTATCGGGTTTGCCAGTCCCTCGAGTTTCGTCAAGTCAGTTGTGACAGATCTAATGACCCAGGGCAAAGTGCAACGCGGTTGGTTGGGCGTGGGGCTGGACAATATTGACGCTAATATGTCAGAAGCCAACGGCCTGCCGAGCCCGCGCGGAGTGTTGATCGGTCAGGTGCGTTCCGATTCGCCTGCCGAGCGTGCCGGTCTTCGCGATGGTGATATTGTCACCAAGTTCAATGGCA
>JAPLUP010000245.1 GCA_026397575.1 Candidatus Zixiibacteriota bacterium | reverse complement strand
TCCGGATCCTTGACATACGCCTGTTCCATTAAACAAACTTCGGCGTAGTACTTATCGACCTTGCCATCCACTATCTTATCGACGATCTTTTCCGGCTTGCCTTCATTGAGCGCTTGCGTCCTGTAGATATCTCGCTCAGCGGCAATCTGCTCCTGTGATAGTTCTTCGCGCCTTACCACGAGCGGATTGGCAGCGGCAACGTGCATGGCCAGATTCCTGGCCAATTCCTTGTACTGATCCGTACGCGCCACAAAATCGGTTTCGCAATTGATCTCGACCAATACTGCCAGCTTGTCGCCCGGGTGAACGTAACAACCGATGACGCCCTCTTTCGTTGCCCGTCCTGCCTTGGTGGCAGCCTTGCTGATACCCTTCTCCCGCAGGATTGTCATTGCCCTTTCCATATCGCCCCCGGCTTCGACAAGCGCCTTCTTGCAGTCCATCATACCGGCGCCGGAGCGTTCGCGTAACTGTTTTACTATATCTGCACTAATTGACATTGTCTGATTACCTTTCTGCTGTCCTGGAACCCGCGTCCACCACTTTCAGGGCGGCGCCTTCTGAATCATCATCAGCCTTCGCCAGCGCACCCTCCCTGTCGAGCACTAGCGAACGTGCATCGATAGCACTGTCAACCACCTGTCGGGTGATGACACGAATCGACTTGATCGCATCGTCGTTGCCGGCGATCGGGAAATCGATTGGGTCGGGATCGGAATTCGTGTCGACTATCCCGATGATCGGGATGCCGAGCTTCTTGGCCTCCGCCACCGCAATCCGCTCCTTCTTGCAGTCCACTATAAAAAGCAATCCCGGCAGACGGTTCATCTCTCTGATCCCGCCAAGCACTTTATCAAGCTTATCTTTCTCCTTGGTCAGACCGGCAATCTCTTTCTTTGTCAGCTTCTCGAAAGTGCCGTCTTCCTGCATCCGCTCGATGTCTTTCAGACGCTTGATGCTCTTGCGAATCGTTGGGAAGTTGGTCATCATGCCACCAAGCCATCTTTCGGTAACGTGGAACTGCTGGCAGCGGATCGCCTCGGACTTGATCACATCCTGAGCCTGTTTCTTGGTGCCGACAAACAGAATCGGCTGATTCTTGGAGATGACTTCGCGCGCTTTCTGACAAGCCGTCTTAAGTGAAGTCAGGGTCTTGTTAAGGTCGATGATGTAAACGCCGTTTTTCTCCGCGAAGATGAAGCGCTTCATCTTGGGGTTCCAGCGCCTTGTCTGGTGCCCAAAATGCACGCCCGCCTCGAGGAGGTCGCGAATTGTGATTTCGGTCATGAGGTGACTCCTGAAGTTTGGTTAATCCGCCACCCGGTTCATCTCCAATTGGCAGGACAAGTCGAAACCTGACCACCTGCCCGGATCCCCGGATGTGTGTCGTTGTTTATGATTCATGCGCCGTCAGTCAGCAAGTGGTGAACTGACGACGATGATTTTCATTTAGATGGCCCCGGCAGAAGAATTTTTCTGCCAAGCATCGCAGCCTTATCTCTTCGAGAACTGGAACCGCTTGCGTGCCTTGACCATGCCGTACTTTTTGCGCTCCACCATCCGCGAATCGCGAGTCAACATGCCGGCGGCCTTAAGCAGCTTGCGCAATTCCGGGTTGAACGTAATGATCGCTCGCGCTATTGCAAGGCGAATCGCGCCCGCCTGTCCCGACAGACCGCCACCGTGCGCCTTGCAAACGATATCGAATTTGCCTTCCAAGTTGGCAACTCGGTAAGGTTCAGTGGCAATCGCCACCAGCGATTCGCGGGTCAGATACGGCAACAGCTCTTTGCCGTTGACCGTCCACTTGCCGGTTCCGGCAGTGAGCCAGAGACTGACGACGGCATTTTTGCGCATTCCGCGCGTGTGAATCTTCTCTTGTGCCATCAACTACCTTTCATATCGACACCACCGGAGTGCACAATTCTCCCCCGCGCTGGTGTCAAATAATACAACTATTTCAGCTCCAGTACTTCGGGCTTCTGCGCTGCATGGGGATGCGTGCTGCCGGCATAGACCTTCAGCTTGGTAAGCATCTGACGCCCCAGCGGACCCTTGGGAAGCATGCCCCAAACCGCATCACGAAAGACCTCTGCCGAATTCAGCTTGACCGCCTTGGCAAATGTGATTTGGCGGTGACCACCCGGATACAAAGTGTTCCAGTGATAGGTCTTGATCGATTCCTTCTTGGGCGTCGACAACCGCACTTTGGCGGCGTTAATTACTACCACGAAGTCGCCGAAATCCAGAAACGGCGTATATTCCGGTTTGGTCTTTCCCATCAAGATGCGGGCGACTCTGGCCGCCTGCCGACCAAGAATCTTGCCGCTGACATCGACAACGTACCACTTCTGTTCGACGCTGCCAATTTTCGGTATTACTGTTTTCACTCACTACTCCTCAGAAGGCATTCCTATAGAAACTAATAAAGATACGAACAAACGACCGATTGTCAAGAACTTCGGAGGATTATTTTTGAGGTCGTCAGGCGTAGCAAGCCAGCCGCTTTCTGATCCCAACACCCTGCACCACAGCCGTTTGCTATCCAAAATCCTGCCCATCCGACATCCATCCGGATGACCAGTCTCTTAGCTATCCAATTGCATGTTGGGAAGCTCCCGCAAGATCTTGGCCAGTTCCTCGGGAGTGAAGTCGGTCCCGTGCATTCGTAGAAAAAACCGAGCTCGCACTTGCGCTTCGCTGGCATTTGGCATTTGCATCCGTATCCCGGCAATTACCAGCTGCTTCGCGGTATCGTACATTCTGCAGGCCATTATCAGGCGTTCCCCCGGAGACAGAGACATGAGTATTTCAACGTAGAGTCTCTCCAATTGCGGCGATTCGCTATGCATTGTTCTTCATCTCCCAGAGTGTCCCCTCGACACCAAGCTCTGTCGCCCACTTTCTCAAGTAGTTCCAATCAAGTCCCGGATTCGAGGTTATCAGCTGACGCACGTCTGTTAATTGTAGCTCTGAACGCGATTGCCCACGCCAAACCAGTTTCGATAAGATGAGATCCTCAACCGAAACGACCCAAACGTCTACCTGCGCAACGGAGACCTTCCGTCTGCGGGCGAACTCCACCTTGCGGTACTCCTCGTTCTTCCTGATGATGAAGTCTGCCTTTGCCGTCCATTCTTTGTGAATCACATTGAACATTGAGGCACGATTGATTGCATCTTTCACCGCTTCGCCATCGATGTAACAATCCTCCCTGAACAATCCCACCAGTCTATCCCCATCGGCCGGATTCAAATCCACCACCAGATCGATATCACGGGTCATCCGCGGCTGCGAGTAGACTGCCATGGCCATGGAACCGGTTATCATGTATGGCATTCCAGCGCCGTCAAGCCGCGATGCTATCAGTTTCAAGAAATCTAGCTGCTCATTCATCTTGCAAGTAAGCTCCCGGCGATGAAAGGCCATAATGGGGAACATCAACGACGACCGAAAGGATAATATCCTATTGTGGGAGAGCAAGTCAAGCATTGAATTGGTGCTTGCGGACACAATTCGCAGGGAGGCTGGCGGACAGCGCGGTCAGCCGACCGTTTAACGAGCTCATGCAACGTGCCTTTTATCCCCGTTCCGTCAAGTCCTGAACCACGACGGAATCGTGGGCAGGACCTGAAATCTCTACCCTCTTACTTCAGACTCTTGTCCGGATAAGGAGGATGCTGCGGATATTTCCGCGGTTCCTCGGCTATCTTCTTCATGAGATAGTTGATCGTATAGTCAAGCTGTGTGTCCTTGCCCACCAGCGCGGAAGCGGGATCTTCGATTACGGTGATATCAGGGTCTGAACCCCAGCCTTCAATTATCCATTTCCCGTCGATGCTCCATGTCGGAAATTCAGGGCTGGTAATGCCGCCACGATCGCTCAGCGGTTTGTCGCCGCGAATCCCGACCCAGCCACCCCAGGTGCGCTCACCGATCACAGGTCCCAGCTTCAATGCTTTGGTTCCTTCAGTAAATGTCTCGCCGTCAGAACCGGTTTCGCCGTTGCACACTACTGCCATGTGGCCGTAGAAGGCGCTGGTTGGTCTTGGCGATGTACTCCCGTAGCCACCCCACCTCCCTACCGCCCAAACTTTGCGGGACAGATGTGACAAGATCATTTCAGCCACGAACCCACCGCCGTTA
Source organism: Candidatus Zixiibacteriota bacterium (assembly GCA_026397575.1). Taxonomy (GTDB): domain Bacteria; phylum Zixibacteria; class MSB-5A5; order CAIYYT01; family CAIYYT01; genus CAIYYT01. The sequence goes on along the minus strand of JAPLUP010000245.1, from coordinate 1,116 downwards.
TATCGCACATCAATGATCAGCCCGTCCTTCTTGTACAGCGGCGGATATTGCCAACCGAACTCCGACAGACCCGCGCCCCCCATGTCCGAAAGATGAATATAACCGATCTTGCCGTTGGAAGCCTTCTCGACATACTGACGTTTGCTCTCCACCCAGTCATCGTAGCGAAGCTGATCTTCGGAATCCATCGTCTTGATGATAACCTGTCGAGCGCCGGTGAGTGTCGGTTTATCGTTGATGGTCAACTGCACCAGCTTGCCAGCTTTGTTTGCCAGATACTTCAGATAATGCTCGTGAATGTCCAACGGTTGGTTGTCGATTGCAAGAAGATAGTCACCAACATTGATATTCAATCCCGGATCGGCCAATGGCGAAGCCAGTCCCTTCTTGCCGGGATGAGGTGAAAGGATACGCGCAATCCTGTACTCGCCGCTTGCTTTATCGGTCGACACATCAATTCCCAGAAGTCCAACCGAGACTGACTTTGGCATCCGTTTATCGCCACCATAAACGTAAGTATGCCCCGCCGACAACTCCGAGATCGTCTCCCCAATCAGATCATTCAGTTCATCGCGAGTGGAAATGCGATCGATCAGGCTGCCGTATTGATCCCGCACCTTCTGCCAGTTGACGCCATGCATGTTGGGATCGTAGAAGAAATCTCGCTCCATCCGCCAGGCTTCATTGTACATCTGTTTCCACTCGTCCCGCGGGTTGACTTCCAGTGTTACCTCATCAAGATTGACTGAGGCATTCTTGTCGTCCGGTGGCGGTGGCGACTGGGCGCCGGCATCCATTCGCCTAAATTGATCGAGTTTCTTCACAACCAGAGTGCTGTTGTCATCCGAGACATCAAACGAATTGATGCTCGGCATTACCACCGTGTCCTTTTGTTCTTTGACGTCGTAGAGATGAAGGTTGTAATGATCTCCTTGATCAGGCGGCCCCTCGGGCATCATACCACGATCGAGGAAGGATAGATAATAGAACTTGCCGCCGATGGCTTTGAGATTCCCATAATTTCCCGCCGGTACATCAATGCCCACCTTGCGATCGATAATGCCTGCAAAGTCAATCTGGACCTTGACCGTATCCTTCTTTTCGCCCTCTTTCGAT
>JAPLUP010000652.1 GCA_026397575.1 Candidatus Zixiibacteriota bacterium | reverse complement strand
ACAGTTGAGAACTTGAGGGGCCTCTAATATAGCTCTGCATTCAGAGCGCTCCACCAAGGCTTCTGTTGATATGGTTGTTGCTTGCAGTCGATTTAGAATCGCGAGGGCGGGATTCTCATGATTACCTCTATCCCTAGTTGTGTAAACTGGTTTTTGAGCAGCGGGCTTTATATGCTCCCATTAGTCCGATTCTTCGAGAAACTGTTTGGTCGCGTAGCAAAGCCCGAGTCGTCCAAGGCTCCGGCGAAGTATCAGGCTATCCAGCAGACCCTGCCCACGCAAGTGTGTAAACCTCTTGGAATTGCCACGGGAAGAGGGGAGTTTACTGGGTTGACAAAATCTACCTTTCCCGTATATTATCCCGCGACGATATGACTGACACGATCAACACCAACGGCAGGCGGCAGACGGTCTATCTTGAGACCTACGGCTGCCAGATGAACGAATACGACACCGAGATCGTTCGGGCGATTCTGGCGCGAAATCAATTCGATTTCGCCGAGCAGCCGGAAGCTGCCGGAATAATCCTGATTAATACCTGCTCGGTGCGGGAGAATGCGCATCAACGCGTGTTTGCCCGCATTTCTACGCTTAAGCAACTCAAGAAAAAGCGGACTGATCTGATCATCGGCGTGCTGGGGTGTATGGCGCAGAATCTGAAGAAGGCGCTACTCGAAGACAAATCGGGAATTGATTTGATTGTTGGACCGGACAACTACAAGGCGCTGCCGGTGATCATCAATCGTGTCCGCGAGACAGGCGAGAAAGAATTCGCGTTGACGTTGTCAGAATATGAAGATTATGCCGACGTGTTTCCCACCAATCGGCATGGCGTCAACGCCTGGCTGGCGGTGATGCGCGGGTGCAACAACTATTGCACCTTCTGTGTGGTGCCCTATGTGCGCGGACGGGAACGGAGTCGTAGTCCGCAGAATGTGATCGAGGAAACAAGACAACTTGCCGCGCAAGGGTTCAAGCAGGTGACCCTATTAGGGCAGAATGTTAATTCATACTCATTCAATGGTCTTGATTTCGCCAACCTGATCACCGCGGTCAGCCAGATTGACGGAATTACGCGTATCAGGTTTACTTCACCGCATCCGAAGGATTTTCCCGAAGCGTTGATTGAAGTCGTTCGTGATAATGAAAAAGCGTGCAAGCATATTCATCTGCCTCTACAGGCAGGCAGCAGTCGCATTTTGGAATTAATGAAGCGGACATACATGCGCGAGGAATATGTCGCTCTGGCGCGGCGGCTGCGTGAAACGATTCCGGGGCTGGCGTTGACGACCGATATCATCGTCGGATTCCCGACCGAGACCGAGGCAGAATATCAGGAGACGCTCGAAGTCATGCGCGAGGTGGAGTTCGACGCGGCGTTTATGTTCGCCTATTCTGAGCGCAAGGGAACGCCGGCGGCCAAGCACTATCCCGATGACATCAGTGAAGAGACCAAGTCGAATCGGATGGTGCGACTGGTTGAAATGCAACGGCAGATATCATACCAGCGGAATCAGGCGCATTTGGGGCAAGTGTTCGAGGTGATGGTTGAAGGTCCCGCCAAGAAGCTGGGACAGTTGATGGGACGCAATGACGGCAACAAGATTGTCGTGTTTGCTGACAACGGCGCGCAACCGGGGGAACTGGTCAATGTCAGAATCGACGAGGTCACGCCGAATACCCTGATCGGGAAGCTGGCTTAGCCGTAGGTCGAACCCCCCTGCACTACAATCTTTGAATTTCGTGCAGCCCCTTGCCCCGAGCCTTTCGACGCCGCTCGCCCTGAGCTTGTCGAAGGGCAAGAGGCGTCCGTTCATCCTTCGACAGGCTCAGGACGAACGTCCCGACCACACTGTCTCTTCTCACTCTCTCAGTGTTTGTTGTTGCTGTCGTCTCGATGTCGCTATTACATTCAGGTATAGTCATCTTCCCAAGAGAGGTAGGCGACAGGAGAATATGCAGAACGAAATCATTCCTAAATCGCATTTGCAGTCCTTTGCGCGGCGGTTGCACGCTACCAAGAAAAGAATCGTTTTCACCAACGGCGTGTTTGACATTCTTCACGCCGGACATGTCGATTATCTCACCAGAGCGAGGAAGCTCGGTGACGTGCTTGTCGTCGGGCTCAACACCGACGCTTCAGTGAAACAGAACAAGGGTGACCTGCGGCCGATTATCCCGTATAAGTATCGTGCCCCAATGCTGATAGCGCTGAGGGCGGTGGATTATGTCGTGCCTTTGGATGAAAAGACGCCGGCCAAATTGATCGAGATGATAGCGCCCGATGTCCTGGTGAAGGGGGCCGACTACAAACTGACTGAAATCGTCGGCGCGGATTTTGTCCTAGCTCATGATGGCACGGTCGTGCGGATGAAGCTGCTGAAGGGGCTGTCGACGAGTTGGGTATTGGAGCGAATACGTAAGGCGATAAAATGACGGATAGCACACGCCGGTGCGCTTCGTGTGGGCTACCTGGCTAAACCGGTGGCTCGCATTGACCGATGCAATATGAGAAGGGTCGCATTGGAAGCATGATCACTACCGACCACGACGAAAAGGGACATCAATACTACGATTCCATTTACGCCCGCGGCTATGCCACGCACGGCTATTACCATCTCTATCAGCATATAGTCGAAATCATAGAGAAAGACGGTATGCCGCACCGCGTACTGGAGATCGGTTGTGGCGTCGGCGATCTGGGGAAACTGATTGTCGAGCGGGGATATCAATATCGGGGATTCGATTTTAGTCCGGTCGCCGTAGAATGTTGTCGCGCCCTTTGCCCGCAGGCCGATTTCCGCGTCGGGGACGCCTACAATCCGGCCAGCTACCTGCCGCATGATTATGATACCGCAGTGGCGCTGGAAGTGCTGGAGCATTTGGATGATCTCAGGATGATCGAGAATATCCCACTGGGCGTGCGGGTGGTTGCCTCGGTGCCGGATTATGACGATGTTGCTCACCTGCGGCTCTGCCGGGACTCAAAACGTGATATTCTCGAGCGATTCAGGCCGCTGTTGCATGTGACTGAAATACTGTCACTCGTCGGCAAGGGGCATTCGGGAGAATCGAAAACGGTCTATTTCTTTCAGGGAGTACGAGTCGGGTAGGTCAAAACCGCTTCGGTCTTGACCTTGGCTCGTTCACTTGTTGTCTCGTTACATCATCATTTCCTTCATCATCTTAAATCGGGAAGCGTAGCGCTACGGCAAGCGTGTCACCGGCATAAATACTCGGGCGGGCGGACATAACGGGCGCCCAAAAAAAGTACGTCTCTGCGCAGAGTTGGCGTCCAACCGAAGTCGCCAGTGCGAGTTTGTCCGCATCGTCAGACGTCGGTGACATCACCTTCTCTACTAACTGTCTTGCGCGAGATTTTTGCAGTGCGG
>JAPLUP010000153.1 GCA_026397575.1 Candidatus Zixiibacteriota bacterium | reverse complement strand
CAAGGTGCGTAACATGGAAACAGCGATTTTCAAGAAGTACGGGTTCCGAATACTGCGAAAGCTGGACACGGTCAAAGCATTAGTTCCACTGCCCCAACCGCAGGAAGTGGACTTTCTCAACGAGATGCAGATTGCCGATCCCGGCGCTCTCCTTGATGCTTTCCCGCAGATCTTTGACGGGTGCCGTTCTGAGTCAAATCTGCGGACGCTGCGTCAGGATTATCCGGAGATGTGGCAGCGTCTGGAGCAACAGGCACGCGGTTCTTTGCAACACCAGTTTGATTTGCTTGGCTCCGGTTTGCTCAACGTGGGTGAAGACATCGACTGGTCACTTGATTTCAAAAGCGGGAAACGCTGGGATCTTCGCGATTATCGCTTACAGAAACTTGTCGATCTGCGTGACGACTCTGACGTCAAAGTGCCGTGGGAACTGTCGCGTTGTAATCATTTTCCACAATTGGCATTATCATTCCTGCTGACCAACGACCACTCATTTGCGATTGAATTTGAGAATCAGATCAATTCCTGGCGCGATGGCAATCCGTTTGAGCGGAGTATCAATTGGACCTGTGCCATGGAGACCGCCTTCCGCTGCATCAATTGGCTGCTTGCATACCGCGTGTTTAGTGAGCAGCGGCGGTTCGGAGAAGAATTCAAGCGGACACTGATAATTGAGCTATACAAGGGGGGGCGCTTCATCCGCGGCAATCTGGAACAGTCAGGTCTTGGTTTCAATAGCAATCACTATCTCGCCGATCTCGTGGGTCTGCTGTACCTTGGCGAACTATTCAAGACCACAGCATACGGACAGGAATGGCGCGACTTTGTGCTGGCGGAACTCGAAAAGGAAATCCAGCACCAGATCAACGCCGATGGACTTGATTACGAATCGTCACTCCCCTACCACGGCCTTGTGACAGAGATGCTGCTTTATGCATATTTACTATCCCGACGTAGCGATTTTTGCTTCACCGAAATGTTCGAAACCTCGCTGCGACGAATGCTGGCAAATCTGACGCTGTTCACGCAGAGTGACGGAACGATAATGCCCTTTGGTGATGGCGATGACGGAAGGTTGATCAAGATCTACGGCCGCGAGCCGCGCGATTTCCGCGATCTGATCGGCATCGGTGGAGTGCTTTTCGGCACGCCTCGACCATCCGGTATGGGACTAACTCCTGAGCGACTGCTCGTATTCGAAGCTCAGCATGCGGAGTACCAAGAAAACAAAGTGGTCGAGCCGCAGCCGACATCATTCTACTACGCCGATTCCGGCATCTGTCGGCTCGGTTCAAATGACCTGACAGCACATTTCTTTGCCAACGCTATCGGCACGGCCGGACTGGGCAATCATAAGCACAACGATATTCTGAGTTTCACGCTCGAGTGTCGCGGCAAGCCGATCCTGATTGATCCGGGAACGTATGTTTACAGTGCCGACGAGCAAGGGCGCAATCGCTTCCGATCCACGTTGAGTCACAATACGGTAGCCGTCGATAGTTATGAACAGAACCGGATGGTTGGCGGACTGCTGTTTATGCTCCGGCGGGACAGTTGCCCGGAGGTCGCCCAATGGGAGAGCAACGTTCAACACGATCTTGTGGTTGCCGAGAACGACGGTTACTGCCGCTTTGACGATCCAGTGATACATCGCCGCTCCCTATTCCTGCACAAAGCGACGCAAGTGCTGCTGATGCGGGATGAACTCATCGCTCAGGGCAGACATAGGCTTGATTTCAATTTCCATTGTGACAGAGCGAGAATCACTCTGCTGCACCACGATCTCATCCGGTTGCAACCGGATGGTAGCGAATCCGCCGTTCTGATGTCTTGCTGCGATTCACGATTGGAGCTTGGGATCAGTATCAACCTGGTATCGCCGTCGTATGGCGTGACTCATGCGGGCATCGTCATAACCGGTAGCGTCAAGACCATGTTACCTTTCACGGCTCTTTTTGCCTTCATGCCAATGACACAGTTGGACGCAGCCTATGTCGCTGAGCAGATCGCGACCGCACGACGAGCCGCCCAATGGTGAGCAGATAACAGTGCCGAACAGCGCCAATATCATAGCTATTGCCAATATAAGGCCTCCAACGATAGCGCGGCCGACCCTCAGGCAATTGCGGCAGCATTCTGATAACCAACCTTCCTTAGTTTTCGTGCAATTCCCGTCAATATGAAGACGTATTATATGATGTAGCTGTCGTTATCTATTAACTGTTGGTAAAGGACATCGAAAAGCGGTTGTGATGAGACTTCGGATGTGTGTAATTTGCGCGTACGGTTCGATCGCGATCTCGCTGATCACAGCGACTTCACTATGTAGCCAGGCAGGAAAGACGATGAACGAGCAGGATAAGGATCCATATTACCATCAACGCCTGCAAATGGTACAATTGCAATTGGCGGCGCGCGATATCAATGACACGAAAGTGCTTGACGCGATGGCGAAAGTGCCGCGCCACCAGTTCGTGCCCACTCAGTATCGCAACGAGAGCTACTACGACGGTCCGCTGTCAATCGGCTTGGGTCAAACGATTTCCCAGCCGTATATTGTGGCGCTAATGACACAACTGGCGCATGTCGATTCGACTTCGAAGGTCCTCGAGATCGGCACCGGCTCC
>JAPLUP010000354.1 GCA_026397575.1 Candidatus Zixiibacteriota bacterium | reverse complement strand
GACCTTCAAGCGCATCACGCCGCGTCGCTCCCCGGGATACTCGGCGCCGAGGAGGTTTTTGCCACAGTCACAATATGCAGGCAATACGTCGAAACTGTCGGTAACGATAATGCCTTTGCCGATATCCTTGGTGACAATTTTTATCCGTTCGGCCGCCAACAGCGCCGCGAATCCGTCGATGACTTGTCGCCGCTCACGCAACTCAAACGTGTGAGTTACCGGCGGCCGCATTGTTTGCACAGGTACCGCGCAGCCGGCAAACAGCAGCGATGCCAATAGAAGCGCAAAACACCGCATGTTGTCAATCTAAGTGTTTTCGCGAAGTCGCGAAAGAACAAACAATTCCTGGATGCTTGGCCTGCCGGAAGTGGTTGCCAATCGTCGGGGTCAAATTCAGGATGTCTGCTATGTTTTTGGATGGCGTCGCTGGCGGAAATACTCCACTACTGGGGGGATCGCGGAACTGACAATGATAACCACGATGACGAGAGAGAAGTTTTTCTGTATGAACGGCAAATTGCCGAAGAAATAGCCGGCGTAAACAAATAGTCCAACCCAGAGCGCGCTGCCGATGACGTTAAATAGAGTATAGCGCGCATAGGTCATAGCACCGATACCGGCAACAAAAGGCACAAAAGTGCGCAAGACCGGCAGGAAACGACCGATGATCACCGCTTTGCCGCCGTGCTTATCATAGAACCTGTTAGCTTTCTCAAGATACTGCTTCTTGAAGAAGCGGCTGTTTGACGTGAACACTTTGGGGCCGATAAAACGCCCGATCGAGTAGTTGGCCGTATTGCCGAGTATACCGGCAATGGCTAATAGCAAGAACAGATAGTGCGGATTAAGTGCGCCGACAGCGGCCAGAGCCCCCGCAGCAAACAGCAGTGAGTCGCCGGGGAGAAAGGGCGTGACTACCAGCCCGGTCTCGCAGAAGATCGTCAGGAATAAGATTCCGTAAGTCCAGCCGCCATAGTCCGAAATAATCTGGCTAAGATGTTTGTCGAGATGGAGGAAGAAATCGATGATTTGGGAGAAGAAGGACATGCAGTTCCTAAGTTAGTTGGATGGGGCTCGTGTACGTCAACTGGCCTTAAACCAGTGATGAGCGTCTCCCATAATTGGGAAAAAGCACAGCGCGTGCCGATTTCCATGGGCAATAAAACACACAAAGCCTTTCCTGTCAACATACTTCGGACCCGCGTCCCTGGCTATTCTCCGAATAGTTCGGCCAAAATGCGGCAGCGTCGGCTGTACTGAACTAAGACAGCCAGCGCGCCTATCACCGAATTAGAAATGCCGATATTACCAATGTGAGGAGATCAGCTATGACGTTTCCACAGTTGGGTAAGGTCATCGGCATCAGCATGGTGTGCATCCTTGCTTTTGCCGCATCAAGATCGTGTGAGCAGAATAAGGCGCAGGAGGCAGGGCGTATGGCCAGGCTGCAGCAGGCCGTGGATGAAGCCAAGGCAAAACCCGCACGCGACGCCGCAAAACAAGAGGCAGCGGCATATCAGGCAAAGGCGGATAAGGCGGCCAAAGTCAGACTCCATGCTGCCGAGAATGCAAGGGCAAACACCGAGGCGAATGCACCCAAGCCACGCGTTGTGCCCAAGCCCCCTGCGCAGCCCGCACACATTCAAACTTGGGGCGGTGACGATGTGTGGAAGGCAACGCCAAATGGCTTTTGCGGCTATGCCTGGGGCACGCGGCGATGCGACTTTGATTCGGCTTTCATTGAAACCGATACGATTGACAACATGCTTGGGCGTTTTCCAGGTCTGTCGGTCGGCGACATGATTTACTCCTGCAAAATCGAATGGTGGGCAGGCGCACGTGTTATTTCCTGCGAACTGTGGTTTTTTGATGACCGTTTTTATTCCGTCGACCTGCAGGTCAAAAAGATGATCGCGTTTGGAGAGTCTTATGGATGGACGGCGGCATGTGATGCGCTGCGCACGCTTTATGGAACGCCAACCAGTGATATGGGCAAAATCTCGCTCGGCAATGCTATGCGCGTCTGGGGTGAAGCACCCACCTCGGCGGTTCTTTATTGGGGCAACACACTAACGATTGAACTGACTTACTTGGCAATCGAAACAGAGTGCGCCTACGCTCCGATGAGGCGCAAATTTTAGACCCGCGTCCCTGGCGGTCAAGAAAGTAGAAGTAGGTCAAAACCGCTTCGGTTTTGACGCACGGGAATTATGGCGTGATTGCTTTGTTCACCCGCCAACAAAAAATGCACCATGAAGGACTCGAACCTTCGACCCGCTGATTAAGAGTCAGCTGCTCTACCAACTGAGCTAATGGTGCATTCTCATAAAGATGAGGGTGGATGGGATCGAACCATCGGCCCTGTGCTTAAAAGGCACATGCTCTACCACTGAGCTACACCCCCACACCAATAGGTACGCAATCTATAAACTTTGCGTCGGCTGTCAACCGGAATACTGGGATTTTTGCGGTCGCCCATCTCCTTTCAGCGCGGTGGTTGTATTCGCGGCGAATAACATTATCTTGGCGGTCGCGCATGTCAACAGCCACAGACAATTACGAAATGATTCGCCTTGATAGGATCCGCTTTGCCTATCAAGATGAGTCCCGTCTTTTGGAGAATTTGTCCTTCTCGATTCAGCGCGGCGAGCGCGTTTGTCTGTTGGGGCGCAACGGCTCGGGCAAGTCAACGCTCTTGCGATTGATTGCCGGGCTGCTAAATCCGACCGCCGGTGAAATTTTTGTCAATGGAGTCTCGACGACAGATCACAAGCGCCAAAGAGAACTACGACGACAGATCGGGTTCATTTTCCAGAATCCGGAGGATCAAATCATTTCCACGACGGTGGAGACTGACATTGCCTTTGCGCTGGAGAATTTCGGTGTTGCTCAGGATATTATGCGCCAGAAAGTTAGCGAATACGCTGATCGGTTTGAACTGAAAGAGTTACTGCACCGGCATCCGCTGACACTTTCGGCGGGTGAAAAACAGCGGACAGCGTTGGCCTCGGTGATGGTTGTGCAACCGCAGGTTTTGTTGCTGGACGAACCAACGTCGTTTCTGGACTATCGCGGACGACAACGCCTGCTGGCAACCGCTTTTGGCGAACGGTCGTATACGATTGTCGGCGCAACACAATACGCCCAAGAAGTGCTACAGTACGATCGCGTGGTTTTCCTCGACCAAGGCCGCCTGCTGTTTATTGGATCGAACGAGAAGTTCGCGCAGACCGAGCAATGGAAACAAATGACGACAACTACAAGCGCACGTATGAGAGAAGGCATTGGAACCAACACGTTGGTGGATACTGGTTCATCACCTCTTCGCGGTGCACGGTTGGAGATGTGTAGCGTATCGTTCGGCTATTCCGGCGGCCAGAAAGTGATTGATGGACTGAGCATGGGAGTTTCGCCGGGCCGGATCACAGCAGTGATGGGGGATTCTGGCTGTGGTAAGACAACGTTGGCTTTGTTACTCGCGGGATTGGTAAAGCCGAGCGCGGGAGTGATTCGTTTGGGTAGTCAAGAAGTCAATGCGAAGGAACTATCGAGACAAGTGGCCGTACTATTCCAGTTTCCGGAATCCGGCTTTTTTGCAGAAAGCGTGCTGGAGGAAGTGGCGTTTGGAGTCAGAGACTTGCACCTCAATAGTGGGGAAATCGAGCAGAAAGTGCGCATAGCGCTCAAAATGGTGGGGCTTGATTTCGACACGTTCGCCGGACGGAACCCATTTGTGCTGTCGGCGGGGGAACGGCGTCGGGTAGCGATAGCCTCGGTGCTGATCATGGAGCGGCCGACCATCCTGTTTGACGAAGCAACGCTGGGTCTTGACTGGGAAGGCCGAAAAACAATGGTACGATTGTTGCGGGACATGAGGAATTCCGGCAAGACGATCGTTCTGATGACGCATGACGTCGAGTTTGCGGCAAAGACAGCCGATGACATCGTGCTAATGGATCGTGGCGCGGTTGTGTGGCAGGGAGCAATCGCTGCGCCGGACTTGCCCCGGCGATTTATTGTCGATCATTTTGGCGCGAAGGCGTTTGCCGAGTGACCCGCTCTTGCGCATTGATTAAAACGGGTTGCCGAATCCGACCAAGTTTATAGCTTACAGCGGGAAATAAATAGTAGCTATGTCTGTATATAGCTTTAGGATGTCATTTGTAGGTCCACCGGGATCTCATCAATAAGGTCGCGAGGAATTCATGCTGCATAACGTCGTACTGGCACAGGTGGGGCTCTGGGATCTGCTCTCGCACGCCACCACGTTTTCGTGGATTATTCTGATCACTCTGGTCATCATGAGTTTGGGCACTTGGGGAGTGATTGTCAACAAGTGGCGCACTTTCAAGGCAGCCGAAGCTGATGGCAGGCGGTTCTTCACGACGTTCCATCGTCGCAGCAATCTGAAAGAAGCGCATGAAAAATGCCTGATGTACAAGGCAACACCGTTGTCCAAAGTATTTGAAGAGGGCTACCGCGAGTTGCAGACCTTAATCAGTATTAAACGAAGTAACGGCGTCAGTGCCGACGGTGATCCGGGCAGTGCCAAGGCAACAATCAAGTTGCTGCCCGAAGAGGTCGACGCGATTGACAAGATTCTGGAGAAAGAAGCAAGCATGCAGATCAGCAATCTGGAACGGAACGTCGCATTCTTGGCTACTTGCGCCAATGTCGCGCCGTTTATCGGTCTACTCGGCACGTGCTGGGGTATCATGAACGCCTTCATGAATATTGGCGCT
>JAPLUP010000583.1 GCA_026397575.1 Candidatus Zixiibacteriota bacterium | reverse complement strand
GTAATGGCGCCGGTGACGATATGGACTTCGGCTTCGAGCCGCACGCCCGACATGCCGGTTGGATCTTTGATGCCCCCCTGATCATCGACGATAAATTCTTGCGGCAGAATGTGAATGATTTCGCGGTCGGCGGGAATTGCGACTGCCTTGGCGGCGGCGATGACGCGCTCGATATCGTATTCCGAGATTTCATTGTCCGAGCGGCTGACGGCGATGACGCCGCGCGAATTGATGCTTTTGATGTGGTCGCCGGCGATGCCGGCATACACCGAACCGATTTCCGCTTTGGCCATTTCTTCCGCTGAAGTAACAGCGCGCTCGATCGAGCCGATTGTTTTTTCCAGATTGACAACCACACCGCGTTTAAGGCCTTCGGAGGGCGCCGTGCCGATGCCGATGATTTTTTCCTCGCCGTCAGGCGACACCTGACAGATCAGAGCACAAATCTTGGTTGTGCCGATATCAAGTCCGCATACCACTCTTTCAGATGCCATTGCTTGCCTCTTTATTAATAGTTCTTGTTCTCATTACCGCCAGATCAACAAGCCGCAGGTCCAAATCGAGACCGGGATTCTTGTTGCTGGACAGGATATTCTGCATCCGTTCTATTTTCTTGTCATTGTCGCCCCAACCGAAGTTGACTACCACCGAGCCCGGTTCGAAGATCAAACCGAGACCGGCATCATTAACTCGCACTTCGGAAAGGTTGGCGAATGTGTCGGCGTGTTTCTCACGCATGTCTTTGATCAGTTTAAGTGCAGCGCGCATTGCGGGGCTGTCGATGACCTGATACATGCTCATCGAATCCGCTCGGAAACCCTGAATAACCGGCAACGTGAGGATGGTGTCGGCGATGTTTGCCGGCACAAGTTCACCGCGCGCGGTGACCGCGTAAAGGTCATCCAAGTAGATGTAAGCGACCGGCACCTTCTCGACGACCTTCACCAGCAGCTTGCCGGTGTGATCGATTCTCGCAGAGACCGATTCGACAAAGTGATTGCCATAGACCGCGTTGACGACTCGCGATAAGTCGATATCAAAGATGTTCTGCCCGAGGATGACCGGCACATTGTCCGCGGTGATGCGGTTGCTGCCGGAGATGTCAATCTCTTTGAGCGTGATGACCGGATAGGACTTCACTCCATAACCGACGCCCAAGAGCAGCAGCGAAAACAGAAACAGCAATTTCGGAAGTGGTCGCTTCATTTCTTCAAGGCCTCCAGAATCTTGGGAGCGGTACGGTAGATATCCCCCGCACCGATAGTGAACACGACATCGCCCGGTTGCGCGTATTCGGCGATGGCTGATGGTACCTGGTCAATGTCCTCGATATAGCGGACGTTCTTGTGGCCGAACTGCGCGGCGGCATCGGAGATCATTTGTGAGGTCACACCGGCTATCGGTTCTTCGCGCGCGGGATAGAGTTTAGCGAGGATCAGCATATCACACATCAACAGTGACTTTGCGAATTCCTGATAGAAATCGCGCGTGCGGCTATACAAGTGGGGCTGAAAAACGACGATAACGCGACTTTTGAACGCGACCTTGGCGGCACGCAGGGTGACATCGATTTCAGTCGGATGATGCGCGTAATCGTCGTAAACTTTGATGTCGTTTTGTACACCGATCAAATCAAAGCGGCGATTAACGCCTTTGAAGCTTTCGAGCGCCTTTTTTATTGTCTCAAAGGGGATATCGAATTCCAGGGCGACGGAAATCGCCGCGAGGGCGTTCTTGACATTGAAGACACCGGGGAGCGGCAGATGAATGTGACCGAGTCGGTAGTCGTGATAAAATAGATCGAAGTCTGTCGCAGTGCCGTCGGCAATGATGTTGTCCGCGCGGGTGTCAGCCTGCGATTTGATTCCGAAGGTGCGCACCGGCCGAATCAGGTCGGGAATCAAGCTGACGACATTGGAGTCGTCGAGGTTTAGATGAATGGCGCCATAGAACGGTACCTTGTTGGCGAATTGGGTGAATGCCGCCATGATCTCAGCAAGGTCTTTGTAGTAGTCGAGATGGTCTTCTTCAATCGTAGTCAACACGGCCATTGACGGAGTGAGGTTGAGGAACGAACGATCGTATTCGTCCGCCTCGGCAACCAAAAGGTCGCCTTTACCCATTTTGACCGTGGTGCCCAATGAAATCACACGTCCGCCGACCATGACCGTCGGATCCATGCCGGCTTCGACAAACAGATGACCGAGAATGGAAGTTGTGGTGGTCTTGCCGTGGGTGCCGGCGACACCGATGCCGAATTTCAGGCGCATCA
>JAPLUP010000602.1 GCA_026397575.1 Candidatus Zixiibacteriota bacterium | reverse complement strand
GTCACAGTATCTGTATGTTGCCTTATTATGAATCATTGCAGGAAAAACCGCGGGCTATAATGGGGATGTTCGATATATCGGCCCGGCCGCAACTGCCGCCGGATATTCTTTCTTTCACGGTGCCGTATCCGATGTATCAAGAAATGGAGGCCGATATCCCGGGGAGTTTTCTGGAAAAAGAAGCTTGGCATAAGGTTCGCACACGAATCCCGGATCCGCCGGTGGAATAATTTTTGACTTTCCTTTCGATTTTCGGAAACAATTGACAAAAATAACCGATTATATATATTGTAAATAGGACTGACAATCATCACCGGATTTGAATTCATGGTGGTCCGCCCATAAGGCGGATTGACATGGCTTTGAATTGGTGACCAACGACTCGTCACGGTTCTCTTAGATTATTGGGGGTGAACTGGTTTCGACGGGAATGGTGTGGGATTGTCGGCGTGCCGAGGGACTCCGGATTGCTCGTTAAACATCTGGTAAACACAATAAGTGGCGAATACAACTACGCCATGGCTGCCTAACACAGAGTTAGCGTAACCCGTTTCTTCAGTTTGCCGCCTTTCCGGACTGAAAGAAGCGTCGGACAGGAAGGCTCGGTTTGGCAACGCCCTTAAGCCGAACCTAAAAACAAGGGCTGGCGACCTCTCTGGCCTGTCGCTCGGCAGGGGAGGTGGCGAGAACTAAAGAGTTGACTACGCACGTAGATGATAATCTGGCGCCTTCTTCGGACGGGGGTTCGATTCCCCCCACCTCCACCATTTCGACTCGTTCACGTCCAATATATTGGGTCTACGATACCTATGGTCGGGCGAACAGTGGGCACTATATTTCATCAGCAAGTGCAAGTCCAACGTTCGTTAACCACATCTCCAGAGTTGTGAACTCGGGAAGATTTCCGAGACTTTCATGTCGTGGCGGCCCTACTGTCCGACAGAATACAAGATGTCGGCCACGTAGTACGTGGGATTGAGAATATCATCCCTGCGCTCAAGCTGAATTCGTCGCAGATACACGCCGACTTTTAGTCTATCCCCAGCGGCGACGGCCGATAGTTTCAGGGGTGGGATGTCGACTCCGCCGCCGGGGCCGTATTCCGCTGTCAGGGCATCGATGACCGGATGCAGGTCGACCTGCAGGGATTCCGTGGTGATGCTGTCGGTCATCGCCACGAAGGTCATCACCCAGAGAGAGGAATCGACCCGATAGGCGATGCCGTCGGCGGCGAATTTCTGTTCACGCGAATTGGGATTGATATATTGTTCGGGCACCAATCTCTGATACCCGGCGACGGGCAACGTCCGCTGACGTACGCAAACGAATTCGAGCCATCGGTCGCTGACGTAGCGAGGGGTAAAGACATATTCGATTCCGATCAGCTTGGTGACCTCGGCCGGTCCTCGGCGCCTGCCGGGGACGCCGGCGGTATCAACGGAAAGATTCTCGGCAAACCACGGCTGGATCCGCGCGTATCCATGCGTTTCATGCAGGTAGGCAATAATCGAGCTGATTTGGCGAGTGTCCTCGGCGCGGACGGTGTCGGCGCTGATACGGACCTGATTATCGACGAGCCGATTGTTGTCGACGAGTAGTTGTCGCAGGCGGCACACCTGGCTTTGCTCAGAGACATGAAACATTCCCCAGGGGCCAAAGCTGATCACCAGCGCCAGCAGGCAGAGCGAGGCAGGGATGATTTTCAATCCTTTGGTTTTGCTCAAGTTGAAATAGAGCGCCATCGCGGCCAGCCAGATGACCAGCACCACGCCGATATAGCGGGGCTCCGTGACGCCGTAATCGGAAAGGCGTCGCCAGATGGCCAGGACCAGCACGAGGATCAGGGGAATGATCACGATCCAGAACCAGCGGACGGCCGATTTAATCCAGCGGTTTTCGATTCGTTCCCGGATGGGGTATAACAGGGTCAGCGCGAAAATGCCGGTGGCGGAAAAGCCAATAATAAGGCGACTCACCCAGCCTTGCGGCCAGTTCCATTGTCCGATGATCTTGGCGATATAGGCATACAAAATGATCAGATACACCAGAACCAAGGGGGCGAGGATATACTGCGCGAACACCCGGAGGCCATTGGGATAATCGCCCTGCGCTTCGAGTGCATCGAGGTCCCGGGGAATCGCCGACAGAAAAAACAGGGAGCCGAAAATTCCAGTGATAGCAATCCATAGTTCGGGGTACCGTCTTCCCGGAATATCCATGCCGAACAGATTGTCCAGCGCCGCCAGCGCGATGCTTAATCCCAGGAAAAGGACGAGGGCGAACAGCGCCGCCGTCAGAAGGCGAAAGAAGAGCATCTTGTTGAACTGCCAGAAACCGTTGTGCTGGCCGCTTGCGGCATACGGAGCGAACATCGCCAGCAAGACCAGGGCCAGCGCCAAAAGCATTTCGCGGTAGAGATAGATGAACGGCGCGTGGGGAATATTACCCGGGATCGTGCAGGCATATCTGACGAGCGCAAGGATGGCGATGGTCTGAAGGCCGAACGACCACAGCGTGCTCCAGGACCGTTTCTGCACCACCAGCGGAATAGTGGTTAAGAGCGGGAAGCCCAAAACGGCGGCGAACAGGATGTTGAACAGGATACTCTCCCGCGCCGGGCCCTCGTAATCGACCAGGATCAGAGCGATAACCGTACCCAGCAGGGCGCAGACACAGGCCAAGGGAAAACGCCCGATGGTGCGACGGGAATCCTGAACGATGTATTGCATTGACGGTAATTTCATGCTGCCTCCTATAGGTCAGGGATACAGACACCAATTTTATAACACTTTTACGCCAAAATCAATGGCAAATGCGGAGGCGGGCTATCCAATCCCACCCGGCGTCCGCCTGCGGCGGACTCTAGGTGGGCCACCGCTGGAATAGGTCATATGCTTAATAAGAGTGGAACGGAGAAAAAAACGGTCACAATTTGATCACAATGACTCATAAGTCCTTGTGCCACAACGCGAGTCGAGGGTTCGATTCCCCCCACCTCCTTTTAATATAAC
>JAPLUP010000324.1 GCA_026397575.1 Candidatus Zixiibacteriota bacterium | reverse complement strand
GATTCAGAAACGTATCCCAGCTATCGGGAGCATAGCCGAGCTTAAACTTCTCGATAATCTCATCCGTCAGACGGCGGGTTTTGAGATACTCAAGCGTCTTTCGAGAGTCCCGCAGGTTCTCGGCGAAAAATGTGGCGGCGACTTCGTGGGCGTAGTAGAGCTGATCCATCTCTTTAGAGTCACGGTGATAAGACCGCTCCGGCAGCGTGATGTTGGCTCTTGCGGCGAGGAGCTTGAGCGCATCAGGGAACGCCACTTTGTCAAATTCCATGATGAACGAAAAGACATTTCCGCCTTTATGACAGCCAAAACAGTAGTAGATTTGCTTGTCAGGGGAGACGGAAAACGACGGGGTTTTCTCGTTGTGGAACGGGCATTTGCCCCAGTAGTTGCGTCCCTTGCGCTTGAGAGGGAGATAGGTCGCAACGACTTCGACAATGTCAGATGCTTCTCGCACCCGCTCGATGATGTCATCACCATAAAATGCCATGGAAAACAATAAACGGTCAGTGAGGCGGTGAAGCAAGGCCGATGTTGGTCACCGCGAATCTGCTCCGACGGGATGCCGCACTGCACTTCTCAAAACCGGGAACTGTTTTGCCTTGAATCTGAGCCAATTTTCTCCTTGAGCCACAGGGAGCCGCACCATATATTGGCGCGTTCTCCGACGCGAGGAACGATGCTGGGAAGCCAGACTCGCCGAGTGTGCGGAGTCCGAAGAGGCATTGACCGCTTCTGCGGCACAGAATGCATTGGCCGTGATGTACTGCTCTTCGTAGAAGCCGACAGATGCGGATTTAAGAGAAACAAACTGATAGGAGAAACTTAGATGGCAGACAAAAAAGCGGATTTGGCAGGACCTGGTATTGGCAACTATGAAGACTTGGAGAAAGTTCTGCCAAGTGACTATCGCCCGCTGCTCAACCGCAAGGACACACAGAAGGCGCTCTATCTGGTTAAGCACTATATCGAGGAGAACCTCTGTAAAGAGCTCAACCTGATGATGGTTCAGGTGCCGTTGATTGTTGATGTCAACAGCGGCGTCAACGACTATCTGGATCGCGATGGGTCACGTACCCCGATTCAATTCCATATCAATAACGATTACAACAAGAATCCCATCGATGCCCAAGTGGTGCAGGCGGCGACCAAGTGGAAACGCGTTGCCTTGAAGCAATTCGACTGTAAGGTGGGAGAGGGTATTTGCACCGATATGCGTGCCGTGCGCAAAGATTACTTCCTCGACCATGACCATAGTTGCTATGTCGACCAGTGGGACTGGGAAAGGGTGATTACCGCCGATCAGCGCAATCTTAACTTCATGAAGGACATTATCCGCAAGATCTGGAAGGTCCTGGTAGGCGCCGGCAAAGCAGCTCAAGAGCAGTTCCCCGCTCTGAAAGACAGCAAGTATCCGCAGTTCCCCGAGGAACTCAAGTTTCTCCATGCCGAAGAAATCCTGGAGATGTACCCCGATCTGCCGCGCAAACAGCGCGAAACGGCCATCTTGCAGAAATATCCGGCGGTCTTTATCATCGGCATCGGCTGGACGCTTAAGGACGGCTATCCGCACGAAATGCGCGCCGCCGATTATGATGACTGGGTAGTAGAGACGAAGTCGGAAAAGGGTGAGCCCATGCACGGTTTGAACGGCGACATCCTGGTCTGGAATCCGGTGACCAAGCGTCGTCATGAGTTGACGTCCATGGGTGTCCGTGTGACGAAGGAGACGCTCAAAACGCAGTTGGAGATGACCGGTCAGCTTGACTTCCTGAAACTGCCATATCATCAAGCAATCATGAACGACCAGATTCCGCTCAGTATCGGTGGCGGTATCGGTCAGTCGCGTACCTTCATGTATCTGCTGCGCGGAGCGCATCTCGGTGAGTACAGCGTCACCGTCTGGCCGCAGATTCTCAAAGATATCTGTGCCAAGAAGAACATTCACGTTCTCGAATAGCCATTTGCATCGGTGACAGGGACACAGCCGGCGCCGGTATGACCAAATATTTCTTAGAGATCAATCAGCCCGCCCGACCAAGGTGGGCTGATTCTCTTTGTAGCTTAGTGTGGTGCGATATGTCTCGCCGTTCCTGTCACTCGGCATTCTGCCAAGCCCCTTGCCGAGGTTTGTATTGCCATCAGTGCATTTTGTACGTGACAGGCGTCGGCCGCCGACTACATTGGAGCAGCGAGACGGGCGACCGCTGGTCGTCCAGAAAGTTGGTCTATGCACGAACTATCAATTGCTTCATCCATAGTAGAGACAGTCACTGCCGAGATGTTGTCGCGCGGACTGACTTCGATCGGCAAGGTCGGATTGCGCATCGGCGCGCTCACAAATGTCGATCCGGAGGCGTTGCGTTTTGGCTATGAGACGATGGTCGTCGATACGCCGCTGGCCGGTAGCACGCTGGAGATAGAGAGCCTGCCGGTGAAAGCCATCTGCCGCAAGTGTGGTCTCAGTTTTGAGGCGCACGACTTCATCTGCGTCTGTCCCAATTGCGAATCTGGCGACAACGATGTGACTCAGGGACAGGAGTTGGAAATCTCGTATCTCGAAGCAGAGTAGAAAATCCCGCAGTTCCTAATGTCAAAACCGAAGCGGTT
>JAPLUP010000336.1 GCA_026397575.1 Candidatus Zixiibacteriota bacterium | reverse complement strand
ACCTGGGTCAACCTGTATGGCTTCAATGTGAAGCTGAACGACGAGACTCTTCCGGTTGGTACCGTGATCGAGGCCTATGATGCCTCTGGTACGTTGGTTGGCGAGAATGTGGTTCGCAATACCGGTAGGTTCGGATTTATGCCGGTTTACGGCGCCGAGACTTTGAGTGGTGATGCGGTTGGCAAATCGGCCGGCAGCGTCATTACGCTGAAGGTCAATGGTGAAGTTGCCGAACAGACAGTCACTTGGACCGGAAACGGCGACCGCATTCGTATCAACGAACTGACAACAGCGAACAAGAACAACGGCAATCTGCCGACGTCCTTCACGCTGAAGCAGAACTACCCGAACCCGTTCAACCCGGAGACCGCGATCGACTATGTTGTCGGCCAGAGCGGTCACGTTGAACTGGCGATCTACAACATTCTTGGTGACAAGATCAAGACGTTGGTGAGCGGCTATCAGGCTGCGGGTAGCTACACGATTAAGTGGCAAGCCGATGCCGACGGCGGTACTTCGGTTGCCTCGGGCGTCTACTTCTACAAGTTGACGGCCGGTGATTACACCGACACCAAGAAGATGACTCTGCTGAAGTAATCTTCTTACCCGATAACTCGAATGAAAAGCCCCCGAGCAGAAGCTCGGGGGTTTTTCGTTGGACTTCGGAATGATGTTTGGCAGTTGCCCTCTTCTTGAACGCGGCTTCACGACATGCACGGCCTTCGGCGTCACACAGAATGCCCGACGTGCAAATTCTCTGGGTGCACTGCTATGGCATGTTCATGAAACAAGAAAGGGCGACTCAGTTAGTCGCCCCTAAGGATTCGTTGTGTGTGGAGTCTGCTTACTTCACGCCGTGCAGCGGAGCAAACTTGCCGGAGAGGTATTTCATCAGCGGTTTGTGATCGAGCGGTTTGCCGGTAACGACCTTGACGAGTTCTTCGGCGCGATAACGACGACCCTGACTGTGTATGTTCTTGCGGAGCCAGTCGCGCAGCGGCCGGAATTTCCCGGCGGCAAATTGCGCGTCGAGATCGCCCAAATCCTCTTTGGCTTTGGCGAAGAACTGCGCGGAATAGAGATTGCCGAGCGAGTAGGTCGCGAAATAACCAAATAGACCGGCTGCCCAATGAATATCCTGCAAGCAACCCTCGGCGTCATTGCCCGGAACAATACCGAAATAGCTCTTAAACTTGTCGTTCCAGACCTTGGGAATGTCCTTGGTTTTGACGTCGCCGTTGAAAATTGCCTGCTCGATTTCGAAGCGGAGCAGGATGTGGAGATTGTAAGTTACTTCGTCAGCTTCGACGCGGACGAAGGACGGGCGGACATCATTGATCGCAAAAAAGAAATCGTCGAACTTCACGCCGACAAGCGACTCGTGGAATGTCTGCTGCGCCAGCGGGAAGAAGAATTCCCAGAATGGCTTCGAACGGCCGACCATGTTCTCCCACATGCGGGACTGTGACTCGTGGATACCAAGACTGACTGCATCCCCCATCGGCATACCCCAGTGCTCTTCCGGCAGACCCTGATCGTAGATTCCGTGGCCGGCTTCATGCAGGATGCCAAAGAGCGCCTGTCCGAGGTGTTTAGGATTGAAGCGGGTCGTGATGCGGCAATCGCCGGGGCCGATGCCGGTGCAGAACGGATGGGCAGTGGTGTCGAGACGACCGCCGTTGAACTCGAAACCGATTAGTGACGCAGCCAGCTCTCCGAATAGACGTTGCTTTTCGACGGGGTAGTCCCGTTCGAGAATCGAGATGTTCGGTTTCTTGGGAGAGCCGGTGATCTTGGCGACAAACGGCACCAACTCCTCGCGGAACTTGCCGAGCACTTTGGTGACTGACTTGGTTGACGCGTAGGGTTCGTAGTCGTCGAGCAAAGCATCGTAAACGACATCTTCATAGCCGACCGCCTCGGCATATTGCTTCTTGAGATCGATCATCTTTTCCAGCGACGGATAGAACATCTTGAAATCGGATTTCTTGCGGGCTTCCACCCAAATGCCCTGGCCGGTGGTTTCGGCATGCGCAATTGCCTCTACCAGCTTCTTCGGAACCTTGGTTTGTTTGTCGTAGTAGCGTCTCAACTCGCGGATGTTGACGGCATTGACCGAAAGCGGATCCTTTACGAGCGCCGAGCCCTCGACAGCGCCGATCAATTCGCCGACACGCGGTGACGTGGCCTTGTCATGCACCATGCCGGCCAATAGCGCCAGTTGATTGGCGCGGTGTGCCGAACCTCCATGCGGCATGTAGGTGCGCTCATCCCAACCGAGCAGCGCCGCCGCTGATGCGAGGAGCGAGGCTTCATTCATGATCTGTTTGAGTTCATTTAGTGCCTGTTCCGGTTTCTGTGGCATCGAGAGTACTCCTTATGTATCTGGTATAGCAAACGTTTATTCTTACTTACGCGAGCAATTATAATCAGGTTGGGGAGACGAAGCAAGGGAATGCGCGGCAGATTTGAAGCCGGCCTGCTAAGTTACATAAAAGAAGACAAGCGCCGTCAGGTGGCCGTTATGGCTTGCTGACGGCGCTCAAAGTCCGTTATTCCCGCACTCACGGGAACTCCTAAATGGGAGGCAATCGGTTAATTACTATGGTTTCTGGACCGCTTCAACCTCGAGCTTTATATTGACGTCATTACTGACAACCAGTCCACCAGCGTCCAGCGTCTTGTTCCAGGAAACACCCCAGTCCTGCCGGTTGATCGTGGCAGTCGCAGAAAATCCGGCGCGAGTGTCACCTTGCATACCCTTCACAGTTCCGTTGAAAACGGCGTCCAAGGTAACTTCCTTGGTCACGCCACGCATGGTCAAATCGCCGACGATCTGAAACGTGTTATCCTTGCCGGGAATTACTTTCTTGGACTTGAATCCCATCTTCGGAAGCGAGTCGGCCGCGAAAAAGTCTGGGGATTTAAGGTGTTTGTCACGAAAGTCATTGCCGGTGTTAATGCTTGCCGGATTAATTGACACTGCCACCGTCGCGGCGGCGAAATCCTTGCCGTCGAAGTTGATAGTACCGCTGAAGTCGTCGAATTTTCCGTTAACATTGCTGATCACCAAATGCTTGACGGTGAATCCGACACTTGAGTGTGCCTTATCGATTTCCCAGGTGGTCGCCGACAATGACGGTACGGCGAAGGCGATAGCCACGATAATGGCGATTAGGTTCTTGATCACGATTCCTCCTTGGCGTAAACGATTTGAGATTATTGTCTTTGTCTAATTTCCAATTTCATAAACGTACTCAGAGTAACAATTCGTGGATAAAAAAGTTTCCAGAAAGATCGCAGTAGATATGTCGTAAAGGGCGATTTATGCCAATCAGACTTGACAACTGCTCGCCCGACAGCCAACTTTGACTGAACGGACATCGCTGGGCCGAGTATAAGCATAACCGGCACATGCCCGGTCGAAGGGACGAGATGAGCACGAAATCCGATATGTTTTGGAACTGTGACGGGGGGACGGTGCTAGAAGATCTCCGGTCCGCATCAACAGGTCTGACCGCCCTCGAAGCGGTGGAGCGGTTGAAGCGTTACGGCGATAATCTGCTTAGACCGGAAAAAAGGACCGACATTCTTACCCTATTAATTGCCCAATTCAAGAGCCCGATCATTCTGATCCTGCTGGCTGCGGCAATTCTGTCGTACTTTCTCCACGATAACACCGATGCGATAATCATCATCGCGATCGTTCTGATCAGCGGCTTGCTGGGTCTGTGGCAGGAGAAGGGTGCGGCGAATTTGGTAGGCAAGCTGCTGTCGATTGTGCAGACCAGAGCGACGGTAGTTCGCGACGGGTCGGCAAAGGAAATCGCAGTCGCGGATGTGGTCCCCGGCGACATTGTGGTCTTGTCAGCCGGCAGCATCGTTCCCGGAGACTGTCTGCTTCTGGAACTGAACGACTTGTTCGTCGATGAGGCCGCGTTGACTGGCGAAAGCTACCCTGTGGACAAAGTAGTCGGTCCAGTACCCGTCGATGCACCCTTGGCCAAGCGCGTCAATACGCTGTTCATGGGTACGCATGTTATCAGCGGTTCGGGTAAAGCCGTAGTCGTCAACACCGGCCGACAGACTGAATTCGGCAGGATTTCCGAGCAGTTGCGACTTCGGCCTCCGGAAACCGATTTCGAGCGCGGTATTCGTCGCTTTGGCTATCTACTGATGGAAGTAACCCTGTTGCTCGTGATCATCATCTTCGCGTTTAATGTTTACTTCCGCCGCCCGATTCTGGATTCCTTCATGTTCGCTCTGGCGCTGGCAGTGGGTCTAACGCCACAATTGCTGCCGGCGATCATTACAATCAATCTGGCGCGCGGCTCCAAGAAACTCGCCGACAAGAAGGTGATTGTTAAACGATTGGCATCATTGGAGAACTTCGGCAGCATGAACGTGCTCTGTGCTGACAAAACCGGCACGCTCACCGAGGGTGTGGTGAAAATCCTTTCCGCAGTTGATGCTTACGGCGAGCCCAGCGACAAGGCTATGCTCTATGCGTACGTTAACGCTGCCATGCAAAGCGGTTTCACCAACCCGATTGACAGTGCAATCAAAAGTTTGGGACAATTCGACATCCAGCGTTTTGAGAAACTTGCTGAGATCCCATACGACTTCATCCGCAAGCGGTTGAGCGTGCTGGTTACCGACGGACGCGTCAATCTGCTGCTGACCAAAGGCGCCTTGAATAACGTGCTCTCGGTCTGCACCAGAGTCGAAAGCCGCGAAGGGGAATCGATCGATTTGAACACCATGCGCGACAGCATCGACAAGCTGTATCAGGACTACAGTGCTCAGGGGTATCGGACAATCGGCATTGCGTATCGCAATCTGGGCGAGACCGTAAGCATCAATAAGTCGGACGAGGCAGAGATGACATTTCTCGGCATACTCGTTCTCCACGACCCACCGAAGGCGGGAGTTGCCGGCACGCTTAAGGAGTTACGTGATCTGGGGGTGGATGTTAAGATCATCACCGGCGACAATGAACTGGTGGCGGGCAATGTGAGTCGCCAGGCCGGAATGGAAAATCCAGAGATTGTTACGGGCGCCGATTTGCGTGTCATGACCGACGAAGCGCTTACGTTGCTGGTTCACGATATCGACGTCTTTGCTGAAGTGGAGCCCAACCAGAAGGAGCGGATTATTCTGGCGTTCAAGAAATCAGGTCGGGTAGTTGGTTTCCTGGGCGATGGCATCAATGACGCATCGGCACTGCACGCCGCCGACGTCGGTATTTCAGTCAATACCGCCGTCGATGTCGCCAAAGCCGCCGCGGATATTGTGCTGCTGGAAACCGGGCTGGAAGTCTTGATACAGGGCGTACGCGAAGGGAGGCGAACATTCGCCAATACCATGAAGTACGTTTTCATGGCGACCAGCGCCAATTTCGGCAATATGTTCAGCATGGCGGGCGCCTCGCTCTTTATGTCGTTCCTGCCGTTGTTGCCGAAACAGATATTGCTGACGAATCTGCTCACCGATTTTCCCGAGATGACGGTTGCGACTGACAATGTCGATCCGGAAATGGTCGAACGACCGCAGCGCTGGAACCTGCGCTTCATTCGCAATTTCATGATTACCTTTGGTCTGCTAAGCTCGATATTCGACTATCTGACCTTCGGTATCCTGTTGCTTGTATTACACGCCGGAACTGATCAATTCCGCGCCGGCTGGTTTATGGAGTCGGTAGTGTCGGCTGCAATTATCGTCTTGGTAGTGCGAACTCGTCGCGGTTTTCTGCGCAGTCGACCGGGCAAATACCTTCTGACGGCGACATTGGTGCTGGTAGCTATAACTATCGCTTTTCCCTATACACATTTCGGCAAGATCTTCGGTTTTGCCCCGCTGCCGGTACCTTTCCTCTTGATGATGGGTGGAATAGTATTGCTCTACATTGTCAGCGCCGAGGTCACCAAAGCAGTGTTCTACAGAAAGATGGGTAACTAACGCTAAGACCGAGTTGCTGGAAATGAAAAGGGAGCGCAGCCATCTGCGCTCCCGTGCTAACAGGGAGGAATCCCGGTGTCAGCGCAAGATGCTAAAGCCCCTTGCCTCTGCCACCACGATTTTGCATTCTCTTGATAATCACGTCTTTCATTTGGCCTCCCTTGCCCTTGCCCATCATACAGGGGCGATCATTTGCTTTTTCGCGTTGTTCCGGTGTCAAAACGGCTCGCATGGCCAGTCGCAAACCGACGGACTTCTTTTGTAGGTCAGTCCGGAGCTTACCGATTTGATCGATCTTGGCATCAACTTCGGTGCGCTTGGCATCGGAGCGAATCAACTGCTGCAGATCAATATGCATCACTTGCATCTGTGCGCGCAACGGGATGACTTCCTTGCGGAAGTTGACGGTGAGGTCTTCGAGTTGTTTGCGCTGATCTTTGGTCAACTCAAGTTCGTCAGCCATTCCAACCAGACCACAGCCGGGGCCGCGCATGCCCATACCCATTCCGTGCCCCATCTCACCTGCGAAAATGACATCTTCGTCGATGTCGAAGTCCTCAGAGCCAGGCCCCATGTCACCCACGACAATCGTTTCCTCATCGATGTCACCATCGTCCGGCGCTTGAGCAAAAGCCGGCGTGTAAGCAATCACCAGCAGACCCAGCAATGCCAAGGTGAGCAACAGTTTCCGTTTCATAGTATAACTCCTTTCGTTCGTTAGTTTCTTTTCAACCTATAGTTGTGTGCGCCGGAAACCGGCGCGTCTTTGGTTCAAATGCCGACTACTTGCGTCCTCGACCAAATCCCTGTCCTGGGTCGAACATCGGTCGTTCCTGCCATTTGGCACGCGTCTCAATCAACTTGATCAGAGCGCGCCTTTGCTCGGGTCGCAGAGTTCTGCCGTCGCCCAGAAAGTTGCCAATCACCGTTTTCTGCACCGCTACCTGCAGCGCGCCGATCTCGCTTATCAGATTGTTAATAAGCGCCGTGTCGGGACGGTCACTGTCCATTTCGACATAGAGCTCCTGCTGTTTCGTCCGGATTTGCTCATGGAACGGAGTGAGCAGGCTGTCGATGCGGCGGCGCGATTCCCTCATCATGTCGCGCTGTTCAGGCGTCAATCGCAGACCCTTGAGCATCGCCGGATCAGCTTCCATCATCGGTTTTGGCCGCAGCGCGCCCCAGTCGGGGTCAGCGAGTCGCTGATAAATGATCGTACCTAAAGCCGCAACATTGATTACCACCAGAACAACGACCAGATATATTAAAGCACGTTCCTTCATTGCCCATTCTCTCCTGTTGCGTCAATCTGATAGATGGCATCAACAGCCGAACTGACTGTCGCCTGAGTCAGCGAGGTCGCATAGTAGTCGATGATTTCAGTCTCAGACAGCTTCTGGGAATCCGTCGGAACGTGACCCAGGAAGATTCCGGCGACGACGGCGACAACCAACCCAAATGATCTTATCGACAAGGAGATAACCGGCCGCCATTGCACGGGCAGGCGGAGTCGAGACGGCCGGCTTTCTTCCATGCGGTTAAGTTTGTCTTGCAGTTTGTACCAGAGTTCGCTCGGCAACTCGACCGTGGCACGATTCGTAAACCGGTCAAACAGCGGTTGATAGGTGGCAAGCAGTTGCCGGCAGGTCGGGCAGTCTTTCAAATGCGATTCAAAATCCACCCGGCGCTCGCTGTCAATCGACCCGTCCAGCAGGTTAATCAGATTCTGTTCAATGTCAGTACACTTAATCACTTGCTTATTCCAACCTTCGCTCATTGTGACAGAGGCGGTGTATTCTTACTTGCGGACTTTCTGGCCTTCTTGAGCATCACTTTCTGCAGGTTTTCCTTGGCTCGGTGCATTAGCGATTCGATTGTGCCCAGCGTTACATACAATTTTTCCGCTATCTCATTGTAGCTCAACCCCTCCAGCTTGTGGAGCAAATAAACCTCCCGTTGGCGATGCGGCAAAGTACCCAACAAATCGGCAAGCTGGATCTGAGCCTCCCGTATTTCAACTTGTCGGTCGGGGCTGTCGGCAGCCGCAGCCGGGAGTCGGTCGATGATCGATTCGTCGTCTGCTTCCAGAGAAAAAAGCTGCCTGATCTGAAAAAATAGTCCGCTACGTTTCTTAAAGTTGATCGCCTTATTGACGGCAACACGATACAGCCAAGTCGACAGCTTGCTTTCACCACGCAGCGATTCGGCGTGCCTCCAAAGCGACAGGAAAACGTCCTGGGTCAATTCCTCGGCGTCATCGCGATTGCCTACCAAGCGCAGAAGCAGACTGTAAACACGCGGTGAGTGCATGTCAAATAACCGCTTGAAGGCGAGGCGCTCGCCGGCCGCGACCTTGCGGATCAACTCCCGTTCCTGTATGTTGACGTCGCTGTGCACAGTGGTGTCCAACATAATACTCCTTGGACAGCAGTTAGAAGGAAAAACTTGTGAATGCGATTGGCGGCTATCGGCGATGGTGTGCCGTTGCGGTCGCTCAAGCACTGTAAGGACAGAAGTGATAGTCCGCGACGCCATTGGTGCAGTAAAGCAGGCGCCGC
>JAPLUP010000044.1 GCA_026397575.1 Candidatus Zixiibacteriota bacterium | reverse complement strand
ATCGACGATCTGAAAGACATCGTCAAACAGTTCCAGAAGCTGATCGCCGGCAAGTCGGGCGAACCATTCCCAACTGACCCGTGGGTGCAATTGCAGATGGCTCGGGATGCCGTGTTCCGCAGCTGGAACTCGCCTCGTGCGATTACCTATCGTGCGGCCAACAACATTCCTTCCGATCTCGGCACTGCCGTAAACGTGCAAGCGATGGTGTTCGGCAATATGGGGGACACTTCCGCCACCGGCGTCGGCTTCACACGCAATCCGTCAAACGGCGTCAAGGAATTCTATGGTGAGTTTCTGGTGAATGCACAGGGAGAGGATGTTGTCGCCGGCATTCGCACGCCGCAGCCGATCACCGAGTTGGGCAAGGCTTTGCCCGAGGCGTACAAGCAGCTCAAGGATATCACTGCCAAGCTGGAAAAGCACTATCGTGATGTGCAGGATTTCGAATTCACGATTCAGGAAAACAAACTTTACATGCTCCAGACGCGCACCGGCAAGCGGACGGCGGAGGCAGCGATCAGGATTGCCGTTGATATGGTGCAAGAGAAGCTCATCACCAAAGATGAGGCACTGATGCGTGTTCAGCCGGAGCAGCTTGACCAGTTGCTTCATCCTCGCATCGACCCACATGCTCCAGTGGAAGTGATCGCTCGCGGGTTGTCAGCGTCACCCGGTGCGGCCTCCGGCAAGGTTGTGTTCCACGCTGATGAAGCCGTCCGTCTCGCGGAGCGTGGTGAAAAGACGATTCTCGTTAGAACCGAAACCAATCCCGATGATATCGCCGGCATGATCGCCGCCGAGGGGGTGCTTACCGCACGTGGAGGTATGACCTCTCACGCCGCCGTCGTCGCCCGAGGTATGGGCAGGCCTTGCGTCGCCGGATGCGAGGATATTCGCGTGTACGAAGCCCGCAGGCAGTTTGCCGTCGGTACTCTAGTGGTGAAGGACAAAGAGATCATCACGATCAATGGTACGACCGGTGAAGTGATGCTGGGTGAGGTTCCAACGATCGATCCGGAACTGTCCGGCGAGTTCGGCTTGTTCATGACGTGGGCGGATGAGGCGCGCTTGATCGGCATTCGTACCAATGCCGACACGCCCAATGATGCTGCGCTGGCGCGCAAATTTGGCGCTCAAGGTATCGGACTTTGCCGCACCGAACACATGTTTTTTGGCAAGAACCGTCTGCCGCATGTTCAAGCAATGATTCTCGCTACCACACAGGACGAGCGTCAAGCGGCGCTCGACAAGTTGCTGCCCTTCCAGAAGGCCGACTTCAAAGGAATTTTCGAAGCGATGGAAGGACTGCCAGTCACGATCAGGACCCTCGATCCGCCATTGCATGAGTTCCTTCCCAAGAAAGAGGATGTTCTGAAACAGTTACAGGAGGCTGAGGCTGAGTCGGGAAAGGCTGATGAGGTTGTGCGTCTCAAGAAGCTCCTTGATCGCATCGACAACTTGCACGAACAGAATCCGATGCTGGGACATCGTGGCTGCCGACTGGGCATCACCTATCCCGAGATCACCGAGATGCAGGTTAAGGCGATCTTTATGGCGGCCGCCGAGTTGATTCGCGATGGCAAACGCGTTCTTCCGGAGATCATGGTGCCGTTGGTCGGACAACGCACGGAACTCGTTAATCAGAAGGAAATCATCACGCGTGTGGCCGAGCAGATGACACGCAAGTACAAGGTCGAGATTCCATATTTGGTAGGCACCATGATCGAAATCCCGCGTGCGGCGCTGACTGCCGACGAAATCGCGCCGGAAGCCGACTTCTTCAGTTTTGGCACCAATGATCTGACCCAGATGACAATGGGATTTTCACGCGATGATACCGGCAAGTTTTTGCGCCTCTACCTTGACAAGGGTATCCTTGCCAACGACCCGTTTGTCACTCTCGATCAGGTTGGCGTCGGGCAGCTGGTGAAAATGGCGGTCGAGAAAGGAAGAGCCGTGAAACCGCACCTCAAAACTGGTATCTGTGGCGAGCATGGCGGTGATCCGGAGTCGATTAGCTTCTGCCATCGTTCGGGTCTCGATTATGTCTCCTGCTCACCGTTCCGCGTGCCGATCGCCCGTTTGGCGGCGGCACAGATCGCAATTCGAGAGCGCCTGGACGGCAAGATCGACAAGACGAAGAAGAAGTAGTAGTGAACTCACTTGCGCCTTGAAAAGCTCCGCTTACTGCGGGGCTTTTTCTTTGGCTCTCACTCGTAGCATTGCACAGGCTGTCGCAAGCAGACAGAAGCAAAGGCGCAAAGCACTTGCCTGACTATTTCTCCGCTTCTCCCGTCATCGGCACAAAGCGTACAGGTATGACCGCCCTCGTTGTACTCCCTTTTTCGGTCTTGGTAATCAGTAAAAGATCCTGATTGTGGTCGCCGACAGGGATTACCATTCGCCCGCCGACCTTCAACTGATCGATCAGTGGTTGTGGTACGTGGTCAGGCGCTGCCGTTACGACAACAGCATCGAAGGGGGCTGCTTCCGGCCAACCTCGATAACCATCTCCGCACTTGACCGAGACGTTGTCGTAGCCGAGTTGCGTCAAGGTTGATTCAGCATGGCAACAAAGTGGTTCCACTATTTCTATGGTGTATACGTGATCGACCAGTGATGCCAGAACAGCCGCCTGATATCCGGAGCCGGTGCCAATTTCGAGG
>JAPLUP010000666.1 GCA_026397575.1 Candidatus Zixiibacteriota bacterium | reverse complement strand
GACTACATCTCGCAGATAGGGCTGGTTAAACGTACTCGGGTATATCACAACGTTGCGGTTACGACCCACGAATACCCACTCGGTATCGGCATATGCGACTACGCCGAGGTCTGGGAGCTGACACAGACACAAGGCGGACAGTGAGAATTGCAGATTTGTTGCGAATCCGGAAGAGTATTCCGAGGGTCTACTGAACAAAGCGGTCTGCAATATCACTGGTGAGCGCTCGGCATGATGTAGTGCGCCCAAGCCAGCCGTAACGATGCCGAGCGATGAAATCATAGATTCCATCGCGAATAAAACGCGGAATCAAAGCGAAGATGTAAAGCGTCGACCAGACACCGCCAAGTAACCGCAGAATTCGCAACACCGCCGTCGACTTCGTGTAGGTGTTGTCCCCTTCTATGAGATAAACCGAAGCGGTCGGCGCGTCGCCGATATCGAGCGTATTCACAATTGTAGTTCCTGCCTCAGACTGAAGTTGAACAAATCGGAGTAGCTTGCGCTGATCGCGTTGAATAATGAAATCGACTGTGCGATTGCAGAGAACGCAGACGCCGTCAAAGACTATCAGCGGACGATTCGGATCCGCCGGAATTCTGAGTTGAGACATGACTTCGCTCTATTTCATAGCATCTCGCGGCAGCTATCCTTATCAAGCGGGAAGGGGGGTTAAGTCGTCGGCGATGGTCAGCCTACTTCTTCACCGCCAACATCAAACCATCTCGCAATGGCTGCAGAGTGCAAAGCGCGTCTGGCAGTGCGTAGATCATGCGGTTGAATTTCAGGATCCCTGCCGTTGCCGGTTTCGGCGGCTTCTCGGTGACGACGCGCGCCGACCAGAGCACGTTGTCCGTGACCATGATTCCGCCCTTACGCAGCTTAGGCCAGGCAATTCCCAATGCCGTCGGATACTGCTCCTTGTCGACATCACAGAAGATGATGTCATACTTCCCCTTCGCTTTTCGCATCGACTCCAGCGCGTCACCTTCATGCCAAATGATTTTCTTGCCAACACGAGCGGCTTGGGCATGCTTGCGACCCCGTGCGATATTTTCTTTGTCCGTTTCCGTACATTCGATTGTCCCGCCGCTGCGCATCACCAACGCCATGGAGATCGCCGAGTAACCATACCCCGAACCCATCTCGAATATGCGCTTGGCTACGGTCAGGATTACCAATTGCTGTAGTAGCCTCCCCGCGAGTGGACCGATGATGGGAAAGCCATGCTTGGCGGCGTATTGTTCCATCTCCAGCAGAACCGGGTGACTTGCGGGCGTCAGTTTGCGCAGATAGCTGTTGATGGCAGGATCTGTGATGTTCATTAGAGGGCTCCTTGGTCGATCAATCATTATGTTCTATTATACGTTGCCGCACCTGCCCGCGACAACGAAACTGGAGCATTGCAGCAGGTGATGATTCTGCTTCCTCGGATGAGAACCGTGTGGTTGTCACATTCGCGGATCTGGCTCGATTTCCCTGTTTCCTCTTGGTGGAATCGGGCTGCTCGGTTATCTTCCGGATCGGAATGCATTACTCAGGCAACAGCAACGCAGCCGACCTCACTCGCCGGATTAAGACCAAAGCTCGCGAACTTGGTTTTATCCGCTGTGGCATTGCCAGGGCCGGTTATCTCGGTCAGGAAGCGCCACGTCTTAAACGTTGGCTTGATGCCGGCATGAATGGTGAAATGGGTTACGTTGCCGACGGAGTTGACATGCGACTTGACCCGTGCAAGTTGCTGGTCGGCGCCAAATCAGTCATCTGCCTTGCCCATAGCTACTTCACGGATAAGAAACCATCAGATTCAACAGCACCCAAGATTTCGAAATACGCCCAGGGTGGCGATTACCACCGAATACTCAGAAAGAAAGCCAACACCCTGCTCGGATATCTGCGGCAAGAGACTGAAGAATTTCAAGCGGTCGTTGAAATTGACTCGGGAGCGGCATTGGAGAAGGCCTGGGCCGCGTGCACCGGTGTCGGTTGGGTTGGCAAGAACAGTATCATTCTGCATCGTGACCATGGCAGTTTCATGTTTCTGGCGTTAGTGATTGTTGATCTTGAGTTGGAGTATGACAGTCCTCTCACAGACTCTTGCGCGCACTGCACTCTCTGTATTGATGCTTGTCCCACCGGGGCGATTGTTGAACCGCACGTGGTTGATGCCAGAAAGTGCATTGCGTATCTGACGATTGAGATCAAAGGTGATTTGCCGATAGACAAAAAGGGCAAGCTCGACAACTGGATTTTCGGCTGCGATGTTTGCCAGGATGTGTGCCCCTGGAATCGCAAAGCATTGCCGCATGGTGAACCGGAGTTTGACGCGCTGGATGAGTTGTATCAAATGACTACTGCCGATTGGCGGAATCTGACGCGGGAAACATTCAACCGCTTGTTCAAAGGCACACCGCTGGCACGGGGCGGCTTTCAACGTCTGAAACGCAACCTTGATTTTAATCTCTTGCCTTAGGACATCATCACGGCTTTTGCCGCCGAAACAAATCTATTGAATTGCTGTTACGATGATTTAATGGATGTACTGAAACAACAGATTCGAGCGAAACTGGGCCGGCACTCCAAGAGCGTTGCGTCAGAAGAAAAATTCACACCGTCGGCGGTGCTGATACCAATTTTCTATAAAGAATGCGAACCGCACCTGCTACTGACCCTGCGCACGGAGACTGTTGCGTCGCACAAGGGACAGATTTCGTTTCCCGGCGGCACGCGTGAAAACGGCGATCACGACTTGCTGGCAACGGCGCTGCGCGAGACTTTCGAGGAAGTCGGAATCAGACCAGAGGATGTTGAGGTTCTCGGTGAACTAGATGACTTGTTGGCGGTCACCAATTTCGTCGTCACACCCTTTGTCGGCGTGTTCCCATATCCTTATGATTTTAGGGTCAGCTATGATGAAATCGCAGAGTTGATCGAAATCCCACTTTCATTCTTTGTGGATCCCCGCAATCGCCGTACGGAAGAGCGGTTGTATCGTGGTCGCAATGCGACTGTCTACTTCTACGACTATGGCAAGTACACTGTCTGGGGTGTGACCGCGCGAATCCTCAAGGGCTTTGTCGATCTCTGTATCCCAAGCAAGCCATCGTAGTTCGGCGCATCATCCGAGCAGCGCGGTGTATTCCTGATACGGGATGACCGGCCAGGTCTCCGTTTCGAGAATGCCACGCGCGTTGATCTCGCTCGCCACCTTAAACGCAAGCTTCTGGTCATCGGCGTCAAACACGGCCAGGTAGTCATACCGACCCAGCGTTGCAAAAAGACTGGTGATCTTGATACCGCTCTCACTAAAAGCGTCCAGCGACTTGTTCACCTGATGCGACAAATCGGGGTGCGCCTTCTTGGCGTTGGGATTGATCGTCATGGCCATTATATACGATGCCATACGTTCTCCTTTGAATTATGCCTTTTGCGGAATGATAACCGATAAACATTGCTTCGGCAAGGTTCAATTGAAAGGTTTCGTTTTGCAGGTTTCCGATAAGAATGGCGCGAAAACCGCGCCCGGGACATTCTGCGTACTACTTGTATTCTACTTTGACTTCAGGATCAAACACAAACTGTGGCTTCTTTCGTTTGCGGGCGAATTCCATCCCCTCTTGCGCCAAACCTACCGTCAGAAACGGCAGACACAGGGTAGCATCGGCATAAACGGCCACCGTCCGCGCTTGCTGGTTGATCTTGCCCCACGATTCAGCTTCACTGAACGTGCAACCTGACAGCCCACCCCAATGCGGGGCATCGGCAGTAATCTGAATCGCATACTTGTGACCGTCCGGCGCATCATCAAAGAGAATATCCGCCGTCACCGCCGACTGATTCGTGAAGTTCTTTGGCACACCCCCTCCGATATAGATCACCCCTGATTGTTTCGACCTTCCGAACAATTGCGCCGTCTCCAAGGTATCGCTGACGACATCGATCTGCACGGTCTTTTTTAGCCGATGCACCGCGCCTGCCAGAGCAATGCCGTATGACGAATCAGCAAACGACGGGCAATAGACGGGCACACCATGTTTGTATGCCGCCGTCACAATACCTTCGGTCTTCTGCTTCGTGGCCAGATGTTTCCCCCACAGCGAGAACATCTCACGCGTACTGTAAGCGCGCTTCGGGTCGAGCGTGTTCATCGCCCAGTCACCGAAGCATTCATCCAGCAGCCGGAACTCTTCCTCATCCGCATACGTGTCATACATCCGATCGACCATCTCTCGTCGCAGTTCCGTGTCGTTGATATTCGGCGTGCCGATAAAATGGTGTCGCCCGAGCGTTTCGTGCGCGTCATGGAACAAATTCGCGCCCGTCGACACCAGCACATCGATCATCCGGTTCTCGATCAGAAAGACAATCAGCGATCTCATTCCTGCCGGCACCATCGCGCCCGACAGACCAAACCAAATCACGACTTCGTCCTGCAACATTCGCTTCCAGATGTCAAACGCGATTCCTAGCGAACGCCCCTGAAAGGAAATACCCAGCATCTCATTCAGAACCTGCGCCGTGCTCTTGGAGCTATTCGGCAGAAATGGTATCGTGGGTGTCTGCAAGTGCTTTTTCATGGTCGATTATTCCTAACGCTCTTCCAATATCAACATCGCCGCCGCCAACACTGTCGTCCAATTGCCGCGTTTATCCCCTTCCGCCGACTGCGTAGTGTTGCGCGAATAGACGATTTCACCTTTCAGTTTCCAGATTTCCTTGTTCTCGTCATACGACTTGTCCAGGTCGATTTCCAAACCCATGGTCGATCCCAACATCTGTACGGCAAGGTCCTCGGCGTAGTCACCGGCGAATTTCTGTGTTTGTCCGCAGGCGTGATGTTCCGACAGATAGCCGAATTTCGATTTGTCTTTCGGAATCGCCAATCCGATCGATGCCGAGATCAGCCGGTGTGGTTCGTTGGACGATTCGCGACTCATCACGCAAAAGGCGATCTGGCCGGATTTCAGGTGTTTCAATCCCTGCTGGCGAGATATCAACTTGCATCCGGGGGGAAAGATCGAAGAAACATTGACCAGATTCAATTGTGCGATTCCGGCGTCGCGCAGCGCCAACTCAAAGGATGCCAGCTTCTCTTTGTGCTTTGCCACACCCTTGGTAAGGAAAATCATTTTGGGAATGAACTTCACCGGTCTACTCCTCAAAGAAAGAGTGAAAGCGAACCTAAATTAACGTGGGAACATACGCAATCACCAGATGATTGCAATAGCTTTTTTCAAGACCTTCTGAGCGAATCGTCGGAGCTGGCGGCTGGTGCCGTGAATTCTCTAAGCCGGTGTTTTACGGCGTCAGCGTCAATGTTGTCGTCTTGCTCACGGTGCGGTTGAAGATCAGATCGGTGACCTGTATCGTCAGCGTGTAGTTTCCCGCGCGCAGGCGGCTCACGTCAAGCGTCGTGGCGCGCACCAGATCGCGGCTTCTGCCTGACTCACGGTAGGTCATAGTAATGGACTCGCGCTTGTCCTGTGTCAGTTTCGTGAGGAGACGTTTCAGCCCCGATTAGCTTGTCCTAATCAACCGCAGACTGTAAGATATTTGGAGGCTGGTTTGCGCATAGATATCCGTCGGCAGATTGTAGATTTCGAAATAGACTGTCAGCGGCTTGGATAACGGCAACGTCCGTTGCGGAAATACCTTGCCCGAATTGCCGCCTTTCCAGATATCGCCCAGTTTCGGATCGGCAATCGATGCTGCTGTCAGCAGCAGGTCAGAGAGCGCCACTGCACTGTCATAACTCTGAAGTTTGACTGAATTCT
Source organism: Candidatus Zixiibacteriota bacterium (assembly GCA_026397575.1). Taxonomy (GTDB): domain Bacteria; phylum Zixibacteria; class MSB-5A5; order CAIYYT01; family CAIYYT01; genus CAIYYT01. The sequence continues at coordinate 1,238 of JAPLUP010000666.1, read as the reverse complement.
TACACAGGCTAAAGTGATTGGCCTGCGGCTGTTCGCAGGCAACAGCCAACTGATAGACTCCCGGTTTGGCCTCAACCGTAAACAAATCCATCCATGAGCCTGATCCCAGCCGAGCTTCACCGATCGACAGATCCAACTTCTCATCCTCAGCTTTGTGCCAAATCATCTCTTGGTCAGGTGTCCGCAAAGCCTTTCGCACGGCCAGTGTTGCTTTTGCTCGATCGCCAACGGTGTCAAAGGCAATGTCCCTGCAAGGTATCGTTAGATGTACCAAGGCGACGGTGCGGCCCGCGGCACCACGGAACTGGTATATCTCGGAGCCGATGTTGACTGGTTGCCGGAATCGAAGCAGCGAGGACTGCTCCGGCTTCTGGTTGAATATGGCCTCAGCAAGTCTACGGCTTTCCTGGTATAATGGAGGCAGTCTGTTGTCATACCCGGCAGCGGGATACGTGTATTTGTTGTTCATATATCTGTCCAGGAACGCAAACGAACACGGGATTTCGGTGCTGCCATAGTTCCAATACCACACCGGAGACTCGTCGATGAAATGTTTATTCAGGCTCCAATGCACTTCCACTAGCGCTCTTCTCCGCCCATCCGGTCTCCCCATTCGAACCAATGTGGCTCCCATCGCAGTCCGCCAACCGACTCCTCCATTCTCGGGCGTACCGAAGTACAAATTCGCCTCCCAGACTCGGCTGTAGTGCTCCAGCTCTCGCTCATTGATTTCAGTTGTTGGATCTGAGTCTCGAGTGCGCCAGAAATCCCGACTGATCGAATCTCGGACCGCAGGTCGCCAGTTCGGGTATTCCGCCGCCACTTGCGGCGGCAGTACGGCCTCGACCGTCGTATATGCCAATCTGTCAAAACGATTCATTCCCGCCAATGCTTTGTCATAATGGTGCTGGCACGGTTCGTAGTGGCGCAGTTGGTATTCGATATAACCGAGAACCAGATTGATATCGACTGCCGCCGAGTCAAGTGCCAAAGCCCGTTGCGCGTGCTCAAGAGCCAGACTGAGTCCCCCGCGTACCGCCTCTAACGACGCCAGCTTGCAGAGTCCATTTGGAGACGATGGTACCTGTCGCAGCAATGCCTGCATAGTGGATTCGGCTTGAACAGCTTCACTTTGCCAGCCGTTGACGTAGTAGCGGGACGCAAAAATGTTGAATAGGAGAAGATGGGGTGTCTCGTCGATTGGATTCAACTCAATAGCTTTTCTAAGCTGCAACTTG
>JAPLUP010000466.1 GCA_026397575.1 Candidatus Zixiibacteriota bacterium | reverse complement strand
AAGCCCAATCTGGCTAGTCAGTGTCGTTCGATTGAAACGGCCACTAAGTCAGCGCTTGCCCCAATCTCTCCCAACGCACGCGCTCATAGAAATGAATCATATTATACCACAGATTTGGAGGCCACGTCAACGGATTCACCCAATCCCAACGTGGATAATTACTGGTCGGCGGCGGACCCCAAGACCAGTGTACTACCAATGCCTTGCCGAGAACAAAACGCTGCGGTACCGGTCCCCAAAAACGCGAGTCATAGGAATCGTCGCGGTTATCCCCCATCATAAAGTAAGTGGCTGGCGGCACTTTGTACGGCCCAAAGTTGTCTCGACGTTTGTCAACGTTGGGATCGACATGTTTCCCGAACGGATATTCCTTAAACTCGACACCATCCACGAACACTTTCTTGTCTCGCACTTCTATCACCTGCCCACCGACCGCGATGCAGCGCTTTACGTAATTTGTGGACGAATCGCCGGGAAACTTGAATACGACAATATCGCCCGGTTTGGGACTGCGCAGTCCGTGGAACGAGACTCCGACAAGCGGCAGCTTGATGTTATATATGAATTTGTTCGCCAGCAGGAAGTCTCCGACTAGAATCGTGTCCTCCATCGAACCGGTGGGCACGTTGTAAGCCTCGATCACCGAGTACTTGACCAAAAGGGCGCCGGCAAGGGCTATGGCCAGCGACTTGATAGTGCTGAAAGCGGATCTGAACGCTGGGCTCCGCACCAAGGCCTTAATCAGCCGAATAATAGTGTTGTCGTTGGATTTGTCCGCAGCTTTCCGCACGGAAGCTCCCTTGGTTTTCCTGTTTGAAGATGACGACATCTGCTCTCCTAACTCACAGCGCTGAACAGTCTATTCCACCTGACCCGCGAGGACAGGTGGCGAATATTATACCCGAAGCTGTTTAATATCGAAAGCGGTTTTGTCAAAATGACCGCAGGAGCGTTATCATCCGGACACCACGACCAGTGGATAAGAAACGCCTTAGCGATGATTAGATCCCGCGGTACACAGCCCCAATAGCGGGAATCGGCCGAATTGTCGCGGTTATCCCCGAGCACAAAATAGTTCCCTTGCGGCACTAGAAGCGGTCCAAAGTTGTCACGCGGCTGACCGACGCCCCTCGGAATAGTGATCCGGTCGAAGTGGACCGCAGAAAAAGGTTCGGCCACTTCGGCATGATTGACGAACACCTTCTTGGCAATGATTTCAACCGAATCCCCGCCGCTGGCGACAATCCGCTTGATAAAATTTTTGCGCCGGTCCTCGGGAAAACGGAAAACGACCACATCACCCGGCCTCGGATCACGCAGCGCCGGCAGCCGCCAGTGTGTGAACGGTACGTAGGCGCCGTAGATGAACTTGTTCGCCATCAGAAAATCACCCACCAACAGTGTCTTCTCCATCGACTCCGAAGGGATGCGATAGGCCTCAACGACCGACTCTTTGATCGCAAAGGCAAGTACCATCGCTAGGAACAACAGCCGTGCGTAATACCATAAACCATGCCCGCTGTCGTGCTTGCCGGCCCGTCCCCAAGTGGCTTTGTATTCTGTCTGACTGTTGCCTATGGTCATAACCTCTGAAGCATATGCTGCTGTGGCATTTGAATCAACCAGCTTTTATAACGCCCAGACCCCGTCTAAGTTTCACCCAATCATTTTGGGACTGTTGAAAAACCTCGGAATTGTCATTGGGAGGAGTCCCGCCGTTGCGGGACGACGAGGCAATCTGTGCGCCCGCATCTGGAGAGCGTGAATCGAGATTGCACAGCCCCATTTCCTCTGCCAAAAACCGGCATTGCCCTCCCAGGATATGCAACTAAACGCAATGGCCTGTCCAACGTCATGACGTTGGAGTATTCTCCCGCTCCAAGTGCACTTTCATTTGAGATAACCTATCTTGGGATACGGAAATCTGAGGCAACTGACTGATGCAAACCGGACCCGTCAAATACGCTGCTCTCTGTGTCACCCACAACTGCAATCTGCGCTGTCGCTACTGTTATGCCGGCGCCAAGGTTGACCGCCGAATGACACTGGAGACGGCAAAACGCTCAGTCGACTTTCTCGCGGCACAGGCAAACGGGAAATGTATCATCACCTTCTTCGGAGGCGAACCGCTTCTGGAATTCACTCTGGTCAAGGAAGTTGTTGAATACAGCCGCCGTGAACACGGCAATAAGATCGAATTTCGGATGAACACTAATGGCACGCTCATCAAGCCCGAGGTGCTCGCCTTTTTCAAGGAGACCGGCACATATTTCGCCGTGAGTATTGATGGGAGCCGCGAGCAGCATGACACCGTTCGCCGTTTTGCCGACGACCGTGGTTCGTATAACCGTATCGTTGCGAAGTTACCGGAGATTCTGGAATTCAACCCTTACACGATTGCGGTGTCGGTTATAGTACCGGAGACCGTGACCTATCTCGCTTCCGGCGTCCAGGACCTCTTTGCTCGGCGATTTCGCTATGTCCTCCAGACGCTCGACTATTCCGCCGGTTGGGCCTCGGCTGATATCACGGCGTTGCGAAAGCAGTATGCGCTCCTGGCGGAATACTACTTCGCCCAGCTTCGCGCCGGCAAGAAAATCTACTACAGCCCGTTTGACGAACGCATCAAAACCTGGGCGCAGAAACCGTACGGCCTTGGCGACTTGTGTGATTTGGCCAATTCACAGATCGCGATCGCCGCTTCCGGACGCATCTACCCCTGCGTGCAATTCATCAACACGGACGATGGAACGTTCCAACAGAATGCCATCGGCAGCGTCCATGAGGGCTTCGATGCGCAGAAGCGGGAGTATTTCATTGCCGAAAACTATCGCGACAAAGAATCCTGCCTCGGCTGCCCGTTGTATGGCCGCTGCGCCACCTACTGCGGCTGTGTCAACTGGCGTGCTACAGGGAGTCTGAGCCAGGTTCCGCCGATTGTCTGCGAACACGAGCGGATGTTGATGCCCATTGTCGATAAGCTGGCAAATAAGCTTTGGAAGAACAACGTGACCCTGTTCAAGAGAAAGTTCTATGAACGGACTTTCCCGGTGTCATCTTATATTGAAGACTGTTTAATCAGCAGGAGGCAAGATCATGCTGGAAGTCAAGCAGGTTAGAAAATACTCAATCGCCAAGTATCCTTCGGGGAATTATCAAGAGCCGCCGGGGCATCTATTGCCCGAGTTCCTGAAAGATAGCGCGTTGGCTGCCGCCATGATGTTACTAGTCGAGTCCTGCGGAACGACGACCGGCGGCATCCCCAACGCGCCTGAAATGGTCACGGAGACCGAGGCGCGCTCAATCGTCAATCGTGTGCTGCAAAACAACGGCATCACTTGGCAAAACGATGCCCCACTCACTCTCAGTTTTGGTAGCGGTGACACCGTCCACTTGGTGGTGGATGGCTACAATGATTCTCTTCGGGTCGGCTACGAGTATGCCAACGACAACGATTACGCCACGTTCACACCACGGGTAACTGCCGCCCTCGACAGCCTTGCCAAAGCTCAGGGGCCGTATATCGAGGTCATGGGCGAAATAAATAGGTACGAGCATTCCAACTACGAGCAACTCCTGGAGATGTCTATGCAGCAGTTCCTGGATACTCTCAGGGCGCACGGAGTTATCTAAGTAATCTGCGATGTCACCGACAGCAGCCAGACGATTAGCCACTAAGCTTATTGTTGCTCTTGCGGCCATCGCATGCGTCTTGCCTTCCTGCGCACAACTGGAATTCCAGGGACTCGGCTACAATTATCTCTCCGAAACCTACGTGGAAAGTCTGCCGAAAGATTCTACGCGGACCTACTGGCTGAAACTGTACCGCATCATGGAGATCGTCAATGACACTCTGTCAAAGCGACTCCAATATCTTGATATTGAAGAAGACAGCGCTACAATCGACAGTCTTGTGGAGGAATTCAAAAGGCAGAAGGATTTCGAGACACGCCCGGACACTCCCGATCGCAACGAATGGTGGGAGGAAATCTGGAACGTCCGCGCCGCACATTGCGACTCCTTTTATTGTACGCCACTCCGGTACAGCTACTGGGATCTCCGCGCTCGACCGGTGATCGTGTTTGGCTTGCCGGAGGCCGAACACCTTGAAGACTGTAGATCTTGTCCCCCGCGCTTCCCGACCAAATGCCGAACTTGTTCCGTCACTTGCCAGTATTATTACATGGACTGGATGGGCCAGAACTTCTTCTTAAAGTATGCTGATTATGGTTGCTACGGGAACTTCGATGTGATCGTCAACTCCGATGAGACTATCGTCCGCTCCAGCTTGCGAATGAGCGAGGAGTTGGTAAGCCATGCACCCCGCTTCAAACCTTATCCTGAAATTAACAAGCAGATAAAGGCCGCCATCGACATAGTCTCATTCCCTGATGGAGAAGACTTCACACTGTGGCTAAGCTCGGGCGTCGGCCTTAGTCAGTATGTGACTGACTCTCTGCAGAGGGTTAGCTTCCACCAGCGAGTAATTATCCACAGACTGGAAGCCAAACCCACGCTTATCTTTTCTGACAGCACCCCCTCAATGACCCTGCCGCTTCCGGATTCAGTCGACGATCTGGATGACTACTGGTTCCCGCTCAATTTCGGCGGCTGCCGACTGCCGGCCGGCGGATATGATGTCTACCTTACGCTCTTTGACGAAAACGCCCCCAACCATCTCGGCACCTACCGCACGACCGTGACCCTTCCATCACCGCGCGCATCCAAAGGCATTAGCGAGATTCTCGTCGCGCTGCAACCAGCCGGAAGAGTTTTTGAGGGGACTGACAACCGTGTCGTTAGAGGGGACTATACCCTGCTCGCAAACCCGGCCTACCACTATCGCGGCGACACGATTTACCCCTATGTTGAAATTGACCTCCGTGATTTCAAATCGAGTCGGCCAGGGACGTACGATTACACCATTCTTGCCAGCATCTATCGCGCCAAAGAGACATTTGGCAAGCCGGTAACTGAGATCGGCGACCTATTCGAAATAAGCCATGACACGGTGGGCAATGCACCCTCCAAGCAGTTCTTGCGCAGACCCCAACAAAAAGGCGAAGCGCTGATTTATTCGACCTCACGTTCGACCACCAACTCCAAAGTC
>JAPLUP010000531.1 GCA_026397575.1 Candidatus Zixiibacteriota bacterium | reverse complement strand
GAAATGTTCGCTGATCATCGAATTGATTTTGATGTCTCCAAATCCATATCCTATGACAATTAGAGAGGCTGAGCTTTCGAGATTGTTCCTAAAGTGCTCGAATACGGCGCGATAATATGGCGTCAAACCATAGCGGGAGGTTTTGTAACTAATCCCGGCGAGAAAATCGGGGTGATAGATACAGTTGAGTGACTCGTAGAACAGCCTGCCTTCTTCGTTGAGTTCCTTGATGAAGTCAGTAACCCCAATGTTGCGCTTGCCCTTAAAAGCAGTCTCATCCCCCTTCTGGTCAGTGTACTGGTCGACACTTCCGTGCAACTTGTATAGATTAAAACGAGATTCATATTTATCTACGAACCGCGGCAGTCGGACTGTATAAGAATAGGAGTCACGGCCAGTGTCGGTTTCCTCAACGTCTCTGAACTTGCCAAAGTAGCATGATCCCAAGTCCGAGAAGCCGTCAGCAAATTGCCTCGTCATCGCAACCGTGCTTCTGAGACTCTCGAAGAACAAGTCGTGGTTCAGGGAATGAAAGTGCAAGACATAACTCCTGCCCAATTCTGCTACGAGATCAAGGAATTTGGCGTGTGATCGGGGCAATCCCCGATCCAGACTAACCTCCGGATACCATCTCCGAAGAAGCTGCGCGAGTAACTGATTGAAGAATAGATTGAAGTTCAACATCGGGTCCGCAATGTCGTCTTCTAATTCTGATGCAATCCTTTCGACTTTCCTGTCAGCTACCTCTCCGTTCTGAATCCCTTTGTACCAATCATAGAACGATTCATAATGGAAAGTCTCCGGTGTGACGACGGCGTTACAGTAATGATTAAGCAGTCGAGCAATAAATTGGCAATCAGAGATTCTCATCCAGTCATTAGGTGTAGGATTCCCAGAATTGAGCCACGCTGCCCCACTTGAATCAATGGAAATGTCACCTTCTTTAAGCCCCACAAAGCAAGCATTGATTTCGGACGCCAGAGGATATCCTGCTGGCTTGGAAAATCCTGATCCTATGAGGAAAGAGATCGGCGTATCTTTTGTCGTCATATCCAATTAGGGTCGTCTGTCAGCATAATACTTGGTTCTCAGGTATCCCGCACCTTGCTGTCGGTCGATTGCGACACAAATCTTTCCCGTAAGCTAACCCAACGACGTCACTCTTGTCAACAACATAGTGAACTCAGGCTGTGGGAGAGGATATGAAGGTATTAGCGCGTGGGCGTGACTAAACCCCCGTCGCTGGCACCGGCTCTGCTTGCTTAATCAGCTTATGCTTGCACTCCGGACAATAGAGATGTTGTCCGTCGCGTTTGGTGTCTTTTTCCACCATATAACCGCTTCCGCAGCTCGGACACTTCTGGGCGACCGGTTTGTACCAAGAGGCAAAATCGCATTTGGGATATTTGGAGCAGCCCCAGAAGACCTTGGCGCCGCGAGTGCGTCGTTCAACGACATCTCCGCCGCAACCGGCCTTGGGGCATTTCAGGCCGATAGACAGGGATTTTGTGTTCTTGCAGTCGGGATATGCCGAACAGGCGAGGAATTTGCCGAAACGACCCTGCTTGATCACCATCGGCGATCCGCACAATTCGCATTTCTCGTCGGTAGTCTGATCCTCTTTGCCGTTAAGGGGCAGTGTGCTCTTGCATTCCGGATAGCCGGAACAGGCCAGGAATCTGCCGTTGCGTCCCCACTTCTCCACCATCTGTTTGCCGCACTTGTCGCAGACAACATCTGACACCTTCTGGGTCGATTCCTTAATCTCCTGCTGATTATCATCCGCATCCTTCAAGCGCTTTGAGAACGGGACGTAGAAATCCGTGAGCGCACCCTGCCACGTAATTTCGCCTTCTTCTACGCGATCCAACTCATCCTCCATTTGCGCGGTAAACTGCACCGAGAAGATGTCCGGGAATTGCTTCACCAGCAGCGTGTTCACCGTCTTGCCAAGATCGGTCGGTACCAGACGGCGACTCTGCAGTTCGACATAAGTGCGGGTCTTGAGCGTCGTGACGATCTGCGCGTACGTGGAAGGCCTGCCAATTCCGTTAGCCTCCAGTTCTTTTACCAGTGACGCCTCGGAGAAGAGCGCCGGTGGTTTGGTGAAATGCTGAGTCGGATTAACTTCGGTCAAAGCCAGCTTGTCACCCGCTGACAGCTTCGGCAGAGTGGCGACATCGCCGTTGCCATTGCCGTTTTCCTCCGGTGCCCAACTGTAAACCGCGAGGAATCCTTCAAAGACGACCTTCTGGCTCCTAGCGCGGAACTGATACTTGCCGCCAGTAACATCGATCATCAATTGATCGAACGCTGCCGGCGCC
>JAPLUP010000211.1 GCA_026397575.1 Candidatus Zixiibacteriota bacterium | reverse complement strand
ATTTCATCGTCTGTAGGCATCTTGTCGGTCACCGAAGTCCGATCTTGGTATATGCGGTTCACGACCTCTTCCCTATAGAACTCCTGCATTGTCTTTTTCATGGGGGCGCTGTCAGCATATCCCAGTTGCCGCGCCGCTGACATCAAAGCATACGCCGGCATTTTGGACAAGAGGATCTCCTTGCGTACGTCTGGAGTGACTGGTGGCCGACGACCGCCAGTGCGATATAACAGCTCCAGTTCGTGAAGAATATTGGCGCTTACAGTATCGGTCCCATTGACGACCAGGGTCCAATCTTGCGGGTCGTATTCGCCCGGCTGCTTCTGAAGCAATGGTTCGTTCCAAACCAGCTTGGCCGCGAGCATTACACTGTCGAATTTCAATTGCTGCTCAATCGTCGCGCGCAGGGCAGAGTCAAGCGGCTGGACTGTAGAATCGACTATTTCTTCAACTCGGAGAATGTGCCAACCGTAAGGTGATTTGAAAGGAACGCTGAGTGCGCCCTTCGGCAACCGGAATGCAACCTTATCAAACTCATCCACCATTTGTCCGCGAGCGAACAATCCGGTGTCACCACGCTTGGGCTTCGAATTGCTGTCATGGGAGTATTTCGCCGCCAAATCACCCAAGTTGGCGCCCCCTTTCACCTCCTGATAGAATTTCTCAATCTGCACCTTTGCCTTGGCTTCAAGCTGTTCGGCCGTCAGATCGCTGACATCAATCCCATCAGCCTCCCACGCTTTGGGATTGCCGGAAACCAGCAGATTCGTAACACGTCGACGTTCTGGCTCGGACAGACTGGCCAAGTTGGCACGGTAAACGCTGTCGATCGACGACTCAGATACGTGAACCGGCTTTACAAACAAGTCCCGCAACATGTACTGGATGATGACGTCACGCGCACGGTTCTGCGCCCGCCGGTTAGCTTCCTTCTTGTCGTAATTTCTGAACTTGTCTGCACCCAGAAATGCACACTTGCGATAGATGACTTCATTAAGTGCGTTCTCTAACGTGGCGGAAAACCTTGAACTCGGAATCGTCAAGTTAGTGTACTCGCTGATTACTTCCCCCAGTGTGATTTCGGCCGTGTCGACGGTCACTACGATCGTTTGACTGGTAATCGGGCCCTCTTGCACTAACCGTGGCTTTTCGCCACACGCGAAAACCAGCAGTGCTATTGCCACCGGTAACAGCATGAGAAGTCCACGTACGGTAGCTCGATTGTTCATAAATTCGTTGTTCCTCCTAGAGCGCGATATTGAGAGAAAGGCGATAAGTGTTATCGAGGTCTTTATGATCCATAAAAGCGGCATCAAGACGGAAGCGGTTGAAGCCAACCCCAACACCCAGTGTCAGACGCCCGATATCGGAACCGGCGCGGAAAAACACGAGGTTTTCGTAGGTTAGCTCTCCTCCCCAATGAGTGTCCAACGATACCGCGCCCAGCGACATTTGCGCCGCCTTGTCGCGGCCCTCAAATAGAAATTCACCATCGGCGACAACGCGGGCGGTGAACCACTGGTGTCGATAGGAATACACCCCACCCAGCTTTACCGATGGCAAAATCGATTCCTTGGTGCCGTTGTCATAGGAGATGAAGCTGGACGTGATATCCGCTGCGGTTAGTCCCAATGTCAGGGTGGGAAAGACATCATACTGTGCACCCAAGTCAAGCCCGAGTCCCCAGGCGCTATTGCCCGCCAGCGAACGCAAGATCACTTTGGCAGAGCCACCTGCGCGCCACCTTTCATTAACTTTGTAACCGCCACCGAGTTGCAGCAGA
>JAPLUP010000169.1 GCA_026397575.1 Candidatus Zixiibacteriota bacterium | reverse complement strand
CACAGCAGTGTGGTCGTTTAGTTTGTCAGCTAACGTATTCTTCAATTCTTCCTCCAGTATTCCAGCGTATCGACTAACGTTTCTTCTATTCTGTAGCGGGGCTGGTATCCAAATTCCCGCTTGGCTTTGCTGATGCTGCCGACGAGCAAAGGCACTTCGACCGGTCGGAGCAGTGTCTAGTCTACTCTTATACTTATGTCGGCAGTCGAATGCTTGAATAACATAAGGAGATAGTTCTCGACTGTATCTGCCTTGCCGGAGGCCAGGATATAGGCATCACCTATCGTGCCACGCTCCGCCGCCAACCTGTAGCCATCTACGATGTCACGAACATCGGCGATGTCGCGCTTGGCCGATAGGTCACCTACGCGGATGATGCCTTTGCGGTGGCTCTTCTCAATGCGGGAGATTTGCGAACAAAAATCGGGAATGACATAGCCGGTCGCCTGCCTCGGGCCGGTGTGATTGAACGCGCGAATCCGCACTACCGGCAGACCGAAGGCACGGTAGTACTGGTGAGAAACGATATCGGCGGCAGCTTTCGAGGCACCGTAAGGGGACACCGGCCGTAGAGGATAATCAGGTTTGATGGGCATACGCTGCGGTGGTAGCGGGCCAAAGACATCTGCCGACGAGACGAAAACAATCTTTTCCACAAACTTCTTTCCACGCAGCACTTCGTACAGTCTCATCGTTCCCAGGAGGTTGACTTGCATAGTTCTGATCGGGGCGCCAAAAGAAGCGCCGACCGATGCCAGCGCCGCGAGATGGAAAATCCACTGGGGCCGATGCTTGTCGATGAGGTTGGACAACAAACGCGTATCATCAAGCGCAGCTTCACGCACGACTATATCAGCGCCGAAGCTTTGGATATTGTGTCGCGATTCTCGTTTTAGGCAGGTACCGACGACTTCGACATCGTGAGCCAGAAGATTCTCAGCAAGATGGGAACCGGCAAAGCCGGTGACGCCTGTGATCAGCGCCCTCATCAGCCCTGTTTCCGTCTTAATTGTGCCAGATCACTCTCGACCATCATCTTAATCAACTCTCGGAATGTAACCTTTGGTTCCCAGCCGAGTTTCTTGCGGGCATGCGAAGAGTCACCAAGTAAAACGTCGACTTCCGCAGGACGAACAAGGCGCGGGTCCGTCTTCACGTATTTCTTGTAGTCGAGATCACAGTGTGTGAAGGCGAGCTCAACCAATTCGCGTACCGAGTGGTTTTCGCCGGAAGAGATAACATAGTTGTCCGGTTCAGGTTGCTGCGTCATCAGCCACATCGCGTAAACGTAATCGCCGGCGTAGCCCCAATCCCGTTTGGCGTCAAGGTTGCCAAGATAAAGGACATCGGCTAGACCCAACTTGATTCGCGCCGCGCCATCCGTGATTTTGCGCGTGACGAACTCCAGTCCCCGGCGCGGCGACTCGTGATTGAAGAGAATTCCCGACGAAGCATGGATGCCGTATGATTCGCGATAGTTCACGGTGATAAAGTGACCATATACTTTCGCCACCCCGTAAGGCGAACGGGGATAGAAAGGAGTCTTCTCGGTCTGCGGCACCTGTTGCACCTTGCCAAACATCTCCGATGACGATGCTTGATAGAACTTAATCTTCTTATTAAGCAGCCGGATCGCTTCCAGCAGTTTGGTTACGCCGATCGCGTCGAATTCTCCCGTCAGGACGGGTTGCGACCAGGAAGTCGGCACGAACGATTGCGCGGCCAGATTGTATACCTCCTGAGGTTTGACCTCTTCGATCGCGCTGATCAAAGAGAGTTGGTCGAACAGGTCGCCCTGCACGAGATTGATTTTGTCCTTGATATGATTGATTCGTTCGAAGTTCTCGGTTGAGTTCCGGCGAACCATTCCAAAAACTTCGTAGCCCTTTTCCAGCAGGAGTTCCGCCAAATAAGAACCATCCTGACCGGTGACACCTGTGACTAATGCTCGCATCGATATCTCCCCATCGTTGGTGGCACGAATATATGTTCGGCGGAAGCGAAGTCAAGCGTTTCACACGACCGTCCGCTCACCGCAATACGCCTTGCCGCCGTTGACATCAATTGTTATATACTCCGCCTATGTTTAAGTTCGACAAATCCCTGATTTACTATAAGCTGCCGCCGGTACTCTATGCCGCGCTGATCATCGCCGTTTCTACGTTCTCCGGCGCTGCGCCCCCGTCTCTCGGTGTTCAATGGAGCGACAAAATCTACCACACCGCCGAATACTTTATCTTCGGACTGTTGATGTTCCGCGCTTTCCCGACCGTTCACCAATCGCCGAAACGCGTTCGTTATTACGCGCTGCTCTTTCTCTTTGGTTTGGTTTATGCCGCATTTGACGAACGTGTCCAGTATTACATCCCCAACCGCGATTCGTCACCGTACGACT
>JAPLUP010000363.1 GCA_026397575.1 Candidatus Zixiibacteriota bacterium | reverse complement strand
TGGCATAGGGGTTGAGGTATCCTTGAATCGCTATTTCCAGTTCCTGCATTTTCAAATTGAGGTTGTTCTTCTTGGGCGAACCCTGGATGTTGTGGGTGAAAGCCCGGAAATCCCCGATGGCGCTCAGGTCGGCAGGAGCTAATGCGAAGGAGGGCTGCGGCGAGAAAAAGACTAATGACAATAGACAAATCGTGGCAAGATGTTTCAACATCCTTCCTCTCCAATTCCAATGTGGTGACCACAGAATGCCTGATGGCACCGGTGCACACTAAGACGCAATCCGAGTGCTCGCACCTGTAAGTTCAGGCGTTGATTGGTAAATCAGAAGGAGGGGAATGACGGAGGGGAGCGCGGGATGGACGGCGTCGCGATCCTGACGACGAAAGTGACCATTTCGTTCTTGAAAACGAAGCCGACGAGCATAAATGCGACAGAGACAAGAGGGGCGGAGCTGGCAGTGAAAGACCGTGTCGAATTACAGAGTAGGCAGTGGTCAGACTCGCTCTCGTGGTGGACGTACACATGAACGAGTAGCGCACACCAGACCACGAGCGCCAGAACCGACAGCACACGCAGATACGATTTTCCGAAGAATGGTGCTCTACTCATCATTGGCGCTAATACACTCTCCTGCGAGTTCTGTCAGTATCAAGAAACGCCCACTCATCACCGCTACACCTGTTCCTGCGGGCGCAACTTCGCGAGTGTCAACATTCTTATACGAGCAATTGGCTGTAAATGCTTGGCCACGTTGTCTCGTTAGCGATGCAATTCCAAGGCCGGCTCTGAACCTCCGTTCCGTCAAAGCCGCAACAAACGACGCATTCACACTTCAACAATCACAATTAATCTTGAGGACAACACCGGCAGGCAGTATAAGAACGGGCTGCTGACTATATCATCAACAGCCCGAATCTTATTGGTCATCGCCTTGGCGGAAGTTCAGTCGCTCAAGTAAAAATCCCGCCTGCGGATGTAATCGATACTATTTCCCGCCACCGGCGCCGCCACCACCCTGCATTCTCTGCTGCAACGCCTTCAGCGAGTCGTACGGCTTGACATCCTTGGGCATTACGAACAACGAATCAGCAATCGGTTGATTGACGATGATCGTGTCGACCGTCATCATTGATGTCTGTGCGCCTGCCTGCACGGAAATCTTGTGTGGAAGCGTCAGGCCACCAGTCTTCCGATAGTCGGAGTAGGATACGACTGCTTCTCCGCGCTTCTCTTTGACAGGCAGGTAAGTGGTGGCGTCAAAGTAGTAGATGGTTGTGTCCTTTGACGGGCCGACATATTGCAGCTTGAATGCCTTAGCACCCTTGACAAGATCCTCGCCGATAAGCTTCGCGGTACCACCGGCCTTCTTGTAATCCAACAATGGGAAGCGGTTGGCCTGCTCTGCTATGGACTCCTTATCATCGCCTGTTATGCTGTATGAGCTATTGAGCATTGGCACAACCACCCATGCATCTTTGCCATTGGTGGCTGTAGCATTCATGACTATGCCGTTCATTCCGTTTTCCATGTACATCTTGTTGGGCAAAACGTAGCTTGCCTTCAGATCCATGGACATACCCTGTCCAAAGGCGGTTCCCTTAATACTCATGGATTTCAGGGCGCGGAGACTCTGCTCACCACCGGTGGCAGCAAAGTACTTGGCAATAAGATCATCGGCCGTCATTTCGGCGGCAATCAAAGACGCTACCAAAACCAGCAGCAGCATCGCCGCCAGCATGATTTTTCTGACCATTCTCAACTCCTTAAGATAAGATTGACACCTTCAACACTTCCGGAAATTACGGACATTTCTGGTCGCAGCGCAACTGTTTTGGGTCAATAACTGATACTATGTTGTTTTTGTTGCTTTTTCGCCGGCAGCTGTTAACTTCTCGCTCGGTAAGCAGTGACGCAAAGGCGGGTTACACGGCTAACGCAAATGGAGGTTTTATGAAATTCAGAATCGCATTGTTGATTCTGCTTCTGTCAGTTGTCATGATCAATCCCATGGCACAGGCATTTCGATTCTCTGTCGGCGCCTTCGGGGGTCTGAATCTTCCGGTCGCGCAGGAAGACACCAAGTCGGGCACAGTCATCGGTTTAAAGGCGCGTATTCCAGTGACGACTTACCTGGCAGTCGAACCGAACTACACGTATCTAAAGAACGGCGATGGTGAGGTGAAGGTAGGAAGCTTGGGTGACATCATGATGACGCGCGACGGCGGGAAGTACAGCACCTATGGTGTTGACGTCGTCTTTGGAGGCGTGACGGGTTACAAAGGCTTGAACGCTTATGGGATTTTGGGAGTTGCCTCGGCGAAATTCGCCAAGAAAGGGCTTCCCGATTTGACAAAGGGTTCCCTGTGGCTCGGCGTCGGTTTCGAATTCGGCATTACGGACTACCTTTCCGTAGATTTCCGCGGTAAAGCCCTGATCTTCCCTTACAAGGACGATAGTCACAGCAACGGCGACACCGGTTCCCGCAAGAACGGCGCCGTCACTGTCGGCCTGAACTACTACTTCGGCGTTTCGGAGGAATAAGCTATGAAAAAGACATCAATAATCGCTCTGAAGATCGGTCTGGGCATCCTTGCCCTGCTGATGACGCTCGGCAACAACTGCATCACCTCTGGTAATATAGTTGTTGTGATCGACAATCTGTCGGACTTGGAGGGACAAACCGATACGACCTTCACTCCGCGGTATGTCGATTTGACTGACAACAGCGATTGGCAGGACCACAAGGACCAACTCAACAGCGTCGACGACATTGGTTTTGCCTGCAAGATCACCAATCATGAGTCCACCGTGGCCACCGGCCAGATTTGGATTTCCGAAAAAAGCTATTCGTCCCCAGCCGATGTGAGGGCAAGTGCCGTAAAGATTCTTGATGGCATCGCGATAGCGGCTGGCGGCACCCGCAGCATTGAGTGGAAGGAATCAGCCGATTTCCTGTCCCACTTCAATGAGGCCAAGACGATCATTTACAAGGAGAAATTCCATCTCTATTTCATGGTCGCGGAGACGCCCTTTCACATTGACGTAAAGGATATCATTCTCTTCTTGTCATGTAACGGTAAGCCCTAAGGAATACATACTGCATCTTCCGCGGCAGCAGAGGGCTACGGTCGCGCATAACTACGGGGTGACTGGAAACGGTCACCCTTTTTTGTGATGTGAGACCATTCAATTGGGGTGATGAGTCAGAATCGCAACGACGTCAGACCCGAAGAAGATACTGCAATTTCAGAAAGTACTGATGCCCGGTGTTTGTCCAGTCGCCATCCCCTCCCGGCTCCTGGAGGCCGTACGACGAGCCAAGGTAGAAGATTGTGAAGGGGTTTAGCTTGTAACTTAGCAGCGGCTCGATGGAAAGACTCCGGTCGAAATCATCGTACTGCACAACCAGACGCAGGAACCACTCGCGGCTAAACTGGTAGTTGATCCGCGTTCGCGAGACAAAGCCGCTGTAAATCTTGCTGCCATCGGGAAAAGCAAGCTTCGAATAATCGAGTCGAGGCACGACAAGCAGACGTTGCCAGAACCGCAGCGTTGCCGAGACCGAGTAATTGGTTCCTCGGCCGAGCACCGGCGGATCGACACGGCGGGCAACAAACCGTCCATGACTCAGACTAAAACCCACGCTGATGGGCTTGCTGAAGTTGCTTTCGACTCCAACTCCGAAGCGGCGAATGCCGGGAAAATAAACGTCTCGGTATGTCTCTCGGCTCCAGAGATAGTTCATACTAACCTGCGTCTGCCGCCTGAACAGCACCTCGATTTCCGGCTGTAACCATTCGTCCTTGCGTTGTCCGGCGCAGTTCCAAACTCGGGCTGATTCCAGAAAGACCGAGACCTCGTCAACGGCGCGAGTGTTAGGACGGAAGTTCAGCCCGTTCCAGAACTCCACCGTCTTTCGATCATTTCTGTCGAGATAGCCATTGTCAACCCTGAATGTTGGACTCAGTTCGGTATAGTTCAGATTGGAATTCCAGACTCTGGCATCGCGCCCGACGGCAGCGAATAAGGCGTGACCCCAGTACGATTCACCGTCAAATGCCGACGTGTGATGGCCACGTTCAAAGGTCGTTGGAGACACGCCCTGTGACATTACCGTATCGGTTGATTCCACGGTGCGACTGGCAAATACGCCGAGGTTAAAGCGGTAGTTCTTCAAAAATCGCACTGAACCATCACCGCCTGCGATAGTCCCGGCGCCACCGTTGTCTAAACGACGGTCGGTCATCAAGGCGCCGAAATATGAGTCCTCCAGGAATGTCTGTTTGACGCGCAAGACATTGGAGTAGCTCTTGCCCACCTCAAGCTGCTCTGAACTCTCTTGGAACGGCAACACCAGAGGGGTCTTACGGTCACGTGCGCCAATATAACCGATAGCCGTGCGATTGAGGCGGCCGGTCAACTTCATTGCCATCAAGGGGTCGTTTATCGAGCGAGTATACACGGCGTTGACGTATGTTTGGAACAGATCGCTCCCCTCCTGAAAAAACGGGCGTTTCTCAAGGTAATACAGCGCATAGGGGCTATTGACATCTATCTGAGCGGCATCGGATTCGATCTGGCTGAAATCGGGATTGTAAGTGAAATCGGCGGTGAAGTCGGATGACAAGAGATAGCGAAAATTGAGCGCGCCCTCAGCCTTGATCTTGTCATCAGTAAACCCCGAAGATGGGTTCCCCGATTTTTTGAGGTGCGTTGTCTGATAAGAAATCACAGAAGGCAAAAACTCGAAACTACTCCCCGGTTTGACGTTTTCGATACCCCTTAGAGTGCCCCATTGGCAGATAAAGCAGGGCTCGTTTCGATTGATGGCAGCCCAGGTCGATCGCTCACGACTGCTGCGAGGACGATTGCGCCAGAAAGTCGCCTTCCATTCCTGCACAGGTCTGTCGGGAAAACGCAGACTGCTGAACGGAATCGCCACTTCCACCTGATATCCTTTGTCGGTTACCTTTCCTTGTGTGGAGAAAACGATGTCGAAACTGGGGTCCTCCTCTCCGCTGGACATCATGCGCAAGTCTCCCTGACATCCCAGGGGATTTACAAAAAGTTCGTACGCCCAGGATGCGTCACCGTAGGTGTCCATCAGGATGCCGACGTAATCGCCATCAAACATCTCGTCGCGATCCCGCAAGGAGTATCTAACTGTTTTGGGATCATCGCTGCAGAGAAAACCCAAATAGAAATTCTCATCGTCATAGGTGACCAAGACTTCCGTCTCGACCGGCGGCCTCGTCTGGTCGCCGGGAGAGTGCTCAGCGAAGTTGGTCGCCTTGGCCGCACCTTGCCAACCGACATCGTCAAATTCTCCGTCAATCTTGATCTGGCCGGCAGAGTGATTGACTGACAGAGTCGGCTTGTCATTCGGAGAAAAGCCATCTTGTGATCGCGCTGTGACACCGCAAGTGACTGCGACGAAAACAGCGATCCAGAAAGTGTTGAGGTTGGTTCTGAAATCGAACATAGTAGTGCTACGGAAGGACGTAAGAAGATGTTTCACGGACAACACTTTTGTCGACGCGACCACAACAAAAAGCGGGCGAGTTGCTCACCCGCCCGCTATGAAAACCATCCATCATGACCGATGCTGTTTACAGTCTTTCGATCTTTTTGCTGTGACCTCTGACGTGCTTGGTGGCATTTCGAGTATCAAAAATGAGACGCGCATTCTTGGCGATCCACTGGTAGTCGTAGCATGTGTGATCGGTCAACACCACAACCAGATCGGCGGACTTGAGCAAAGTCGGGGTTAGAGTGACGGAGTGCATGCCCTTTTCTCCCTCTTCCATCTTGATCAACGGCGCATAAGGATCGTTGTATTGCACCTTCGCTCCCTGTTTCTGGAGCAGTCGGATGCAGTCGATCGCCGGAGACTCGCGTAGATCGGAGATGTCGCGTTTGTAAGCCACTCCCAGGACGACAATCCGTGCACCCCTGATCGGCTTCTGGTGCTTGTTCAGAAGTCGCGTCACGCGGTCAAACACGTACTCCGGCATGTGGGAATTGATGTCCCCAGCCAGTTCAATAAAACGCGAGTAGTAGTTCAGGCTCTTCAGCTTCCACGACAGATAGTGAGGGTCGATCGGAATGCAGTGACCGCCCAGACCGGGTCCGGGATAGAACGGCATAAAGCCGAACGGTTTAGTCGAGGCCGCGTCAATAATCTCCCAAGCGTCGATCTTGAGTCGATCGCACATCAACGCCACTTCATTCACCAATCCGATATTGACCGAGCGAAAAGTATTCTCCAGCAGCTTCACCATTTCCGCAGCCTGTGTGGAACTGACGAGATGAACATGATTAATCGCTTTCTCGTAGAATAGCTTGGCCATTTTCTGGCATTTCTGAGTATGGCCACCCACCACGCGCGGTGTATTCTTGGTACCATAGGTCGCATTGCCCGGATCAACGCGCTCGGGGCTAAAAGCCAGATAGAAGTCTTTGCCGACCTTGAGGCCGGTTGTTTCCAGGATCGGCAGAATCAGTTCCTCGGTTGTGCCCGGATAGGTTGTCGATTCGAGAATAACCAGCATCTCCTTGTGCAGATATCTTCGCAGTTCCTCTACCGCCCGCAGAATGTAGGACACGTCCGGGTCTTTGGTCTTGGACAGCGGCGTTGGCACGCAAATCGCGGCAACATCGCACTGCTTAAGGAGTGAGAAATCCGCGGTCGCCTTCAACAATTTCTTGCCCACTGCACTCTTCACATGAGCGTTCGTGACATCACCGATATCGGACTTACCCGAATTGACCAAATTGATCTTCTTGGGCGAAATCTCGAAACCTATACAGCGAAAACCTTGCTGACAGTACTCGATTGCCAACGGCAACCCAACATATCCCAGACCGAACACACCGATCACCGCAGTGTGGTTGTCTAGTTTATGAGCTAACGTATCCTTCAATTCTTCCTCCAGTATTCCAGCGTATCGACTAACGTCTCTTCTATTCTGTAGCGGGGCTGGTATCCCAATTCCCGCCTGGCTTTGCTGATGCTGCCGACAAGCAAAGGCACTTCGACCGGTCGGAGCAGTTTCTTGTCTACTCTTATACTTATGTCGGCAGTCGAATGCTTGATTAACATATGGAGATAATTCTCAACTGTATCTGCCTTGCCGGAGGCCAGGATGTAGGCATCACCTATCGTGCCGCGCTCCGCCGCCAACCTGTAACC
>JAPLUP010000532.1 GCA_026397575.1 Candidatus Zixiibacteriota bacterium | reverse complement strand
GCAACCGGGGTTCGGTCGTCAGCATGGAGACCGGACCGGCGACGGCCTATGCGATTGAAGGATTGCAGGAGCGAGCGGTGATTTTTGTGGAACCGACCGAACGGATCTACAACGGCCAAATTGTGGGAGAGAATTCGCGCCCGGATGATCTGCCGTGCAATCCGACCAAACGCAAGAAACTGACCAATCACCGGTCATCCACTAAGGATATCGCCGTCTCGCTCGATGTGCCGCGCAAGATGACGCTGGAGCAGGCGATGGAGTGGATTAGGGCAGACGAGTTGGTAGAAGTGACATCAAAGACGATTCGGATGCGTAAAGCGATTCTCGATTCCGACCGGCGGAAACGGGAGCAGAAAATTCAGGTTGGACTCATGCCGGGGTTCAGTGCCGCTCCGGCTCCTCCGGCAGTGTGATCTGCCTGCCCTCCAAGCCGGCGCTAACTTAGACTGAGGGTGACTTACGGGGAGCTGGTGGACTTACGTCGACGATGGCAGGCCATTATAGACAATGGACTGCTTTAGTCCATAAGCGGGGTTGACGAGACTTCTCGAATTCATTCGGGACGACCTTTCCGCCTGTGGCGGGACGTTCTAACCAAACTGAACTACAACCCCGACCGTTATTGTCGGAACCCCATCGCGGGCGGGCAAGCACAGGGATTTTGACCTACAATAGCTGCCGATGTAATTCAGTGACTTGCTATTATGGGCCACATTCATTATGTTTCATTTGGAAGCTTTGTTAGCAGTCCTGCGGGAATTGGCTGTCATCGAGCTTAGTCAACTCAGAAATGAACTTTCAGCCAGCTTTGTGCCTTTTCCCGATCTCGACTAGCAATAAAACATCCTCCAACGAAAGAAGGAGATAGAACGATGAATATTGTCAAATACCCCCTTGGCGCGTTTACCACTATTGCTATGGTGTTGGGTATGAGTCTGGTTTCCTGCTCTGATAAACCAACCGAACCGACAGTAACAAAGCCATCCTACAAAATTGCCTTTTTCTCCAATCGCGACGGAGATCTTGGGACCTTCTTCATGAACAATGACGGTAAGGACCAGAAATGTCTGATTTCCGATAGCACCGCCTATTTTCGCCCCTTATCCTGGTCACCTGACGGTTCCCAATCATGCGGGCCGACGGTACATTTGCGACAAGACTGACCTATAGCATCGATTGGATGGGTGAATTCGAGGCTGATCCGGCCTGGTCTCCTGATGGCGGCGAAATAGTCTTTACCGCCGACTGGACAAGCAACGCTGAAATCTACGTTATGAACGCCGATGGCACTAATTTGAGACGGTTAACGACCAGTCCCGGCTCAGGTTCGCCTGTCTGCGCGATAAGTGAGTATTAGCATAAATAGGAAAGGACTCATTATGAGACCGATTGTAACAGCATTATTAACGCTTCTCCTGTTGAGTCTGAGCGTTCAGGCCGAGAATCGAGTTCCCGGTATCACAGGCATGGGGGTCAAGCTGGGGTCTGCCTGGGCGACTATGAGTACCAACGACGAAGTGTTCAAGACCGGCTCTTCCGGTGGATTCACAGCCGGTGCTTTCCTTACTTACAGTATATCTCCCAAACTGGTGGTCCAACCGGAGTTACTTTATGTCGCCAAGGGATCCGCAAATTCCAACATTTTAAACTCATCGGGCTTTAATTGTGGCTATCTGGAGGTTCCGGTGCTCCTGAAGTATAACCCCTCCGACAAGGGCAGGCTGAAGCCCGGTTTCTTCCTTGGGCCGGCCATAAGCACTCTTCTATCCGCGGAGCTCTATTCCGATGGATTCGGGAGTAATTATAGTTACGATGTCAAGAATGGTATGAAAAGCCTGGATATATCAGTTATCGTGGGGGGAGAGATTGAGTTTCGATCATCCAAATCAGTGAAATTTATAGTAGATGTGAGATACTCGTTGGGTTTAATCAATGCGGTTGACCCCACCAAGTGGAATGAGGGGCGAAAGGTTGTAGGCAAAGGTGATTGGGGGCCGATTCACTGGACTGACTATGATAGGCCTCTTCTCGAAGATAATACTTATGCCAAGAACAGAGTGTTTTCAATCATGATTGGTGTCAAGTTTAAGTGAGTATCGGATATTTTGGAAGGAGAGTCATTTGACAGCATGTCTGAATGGTGCAGCCAACAAAGAAGGCCGGACCGCCGATTGCCCGGCCCCGTAACCAAACATAGGAAGGAGACTCCATATGCGCTATATCCTTAAGATATCCCTGGGGCTGGTGGCCCTGATCGCCCTGATCACCGGCGTGACGGGTAGCGTGCATGCCTATACCGGAAACCTTCAGATTCCCGGAGAAGGCGTAACACAAATAATTACGTTGGAAGATGGTTCAATTTTGGTTGGCAGGATAACTGAGATCCGTGCCGACCAAATCAAATTTCAGACAGATCTGGGGGAGATGACCATCGGGGTCACAAAGATCAAAACGATCAAAGAGGTCACAGGGAATAGGGAAATCAAGGAGGTTAAGGAAACCGCTATGGCAGAAGAAAAGAGCCAAATCTGGTTCCCCAATCCCAACCGCACGCGTCTGCTGGTCGGACCGACGGCCCGCACCTTGAAAGCGGGCGACGGATATTTCTATGATCTTTGGATTTTCTTCCCGGGATTGGCCTATGGCATAACCGATAACTTCATGATCTCAGGAGGAGCCTCGGTAATCCCCGGCGTTGACGACCAGATGTTCTATATTATGCCCAAATTCGGTTTTACTGCAACAAAAGATATGAATTTGGCCGTCAGCATGACGGCCTTCCGTTTGTGGGACGAGACTTTCTATTTCGGCCTTGGCGGCATGACCTACGGCACTGATGACAAGAGCGTTACCTGCGCCCTCGGTGTGGCCTTTACCAATGACGCTGTGGCCGACAAACCGGCCGCCATGCTGGGCGGCGAATATCGTTTGAGCCGCCGGGCAGCACTGGTCGGCGAAAGCTGGTTTATTCCGGGTAAGGCGGACCAGGGAATGCTCGGCATGGGCGCGCTGAGATTAATGGGTGAACAAATGACTGTCGATGTCGGGGTCGGGCTTTCATATGACGACAAAAGCAATGAAAAAGACATTAATGGCAACCCCGAGAAAAATGAAGTTCACTGGTTACCTTATGTCGACTTTGTCTGGAATTTTTGACGACGATACTCGGATAGCGGAAACCGTTGGCGGAAAGATTGGTAACCTTGTGGCGTCAGGTGGCAAGTAGCGGATGCGCGAACTTGCACCTGACATAATACTTGTCACCGCGTCAACCAAGGCAGAACAGACTGCATATCAATGGAGGTTGTTTCGATGATGCCCATAGCCCGACACAAATCCGTTCTTGCAATATCTCTTGTCTTGATTATGCTGCTGGCGGTATCCGCTGGGGCGCAGGAGTCTTCGGAGACCTTTCAGATGATAAGAACGGGACCCGGATTGTCCTTGCACAAAGAGATGTTCATGCTACCTGTCACGTGGTCTGACGGGTACAACAGCGCCAGAACTGAGGCTGTCTTTCAGGTGAGCGCCAAGCATCGGATATTCAACACACCGATCTATTTTGCCTATACCCAAATCTCCTTCTGGCAAGCATACGATCGCAATAACTCGGCTCCGTTTCGTGAGACGAACTACAACCCGGAACTGTTTTGGCGTACCATGCGGTTCCCATTCTATGCCGGACAGGTGGGTGCGGATATTGGATTTGAGCACGAATCGAATGGTCAGAAACCTCCCCTTTCGCGCAGCTGGAACCTGCTCTATGCTTGCCCTTATTACTATCGTTCTAACCTGCTCCTGTATCTCAAACTCCGGTATCGTATTTCGGAAGACAAGAAGGAATACCCGGGGGCGGCAGTCGGCGACGACAACCCCGATATCACTGATTTTCTCGGCTACAGTGATGTTCAGCTATTCTACCGATTTCCGTGGCGTCACCTGATACACATGATGCTCCGGGGTAATGTCGGCACAGGCAAAGGTGGCATCATCCTGAATTATAGCGTACCGTTGCCCAAGAGCGAAATGAGTTATTTTATTGTACGGATATCTCATGGCTACGGCGAGAGCCTCGTGGATTACAACAGGTCTCTGACCAGAATCGGCTTTGGTATTATGTTTTCCAGATAAATATCGGGCTGACTAATGCTGCAGCAACGGCGCAACACATTGCCTTGCAGGCGGGACGATCTGCTCTTAGTCAGATTTCATTTGATCTGGAATTCTGCTTTTGATCGTGGCGTCCTGAACGACCCCTCGGGGGATGATTGGAGATGCCTTTAAACGGGAATCAAAAATGGTGGCAGCCCCAACCTCACTCTCCCCAAACTTCTGTCAGCTTCGAGTTCCCCGTCCTATTACACTATGCGATAGTTGACAGCACCCGATGGAAGACAGTGAATTACGGATAAATTGATGCCCTGAATTGACGGAATTCCAAGGGGGAAGATGGAAGGGGGGCAGGTCTTTCGACCTGCCCGGCATAATGGTTTAGATCGTGGAATTCGCTATTTGATCAACAATATCTTCTTCGTTTGCACAATATCGCCGGCCTGGAAGCGATAGAGATATACTCCAGTCGAGACAGACTTGCCGGTTTCGTCAGAGCCATTCCATTCGATGCGATAAGAACCCACTGATTTGCTCTCGTTCACCAGGGTACGCACTTTCTGACCGAGCACATTGAAGATCTCAATCGTCACACTTGACCGAGTTGGGATACTGTATTCGATAATCGTCACCGGGTTGAATGGATTCGGGTAATTCTGAGCAAGACGGAATGCGTTGGGATGCTCCGCGCCTCCGTGTTCATCTATGCCGACAGGGATATCATTGACACAGCGAACCGAGAAACCGTCTCGCTTATCGAAGTAGAGGCGGTAGACTGCTGAATAACTGAAGCCCAGGCTCCGGTACCATGCGCCGCCAATATCGTACTCCGTAGAGGACCAGAAGAAGGCGTAGAAACCTATAGTGCCGAAGTTACCATAGATGGTGCGTAAGCTGCCAGGCAACACGGAGAAGCTGCTCTCGTTCGTAGCACCTGTGTTGGGAGTATTCCAATGTGTTGTGCCAGCTTCTTTTAGCTTGCCGCCTTCATCGTTACCACGCAAGCCCGTTTTATCGGCTTCGGCCTGACTCATACCAAGACACATCTCCAACTGCTTCCACTCGGCATCGGTCGGAACATGCCAGCCGGCAGGAGCGATGTTGCGGCTGTCGTTCACCGCAAACCAGTTGTATAGCCTACCATAGGTGGCAACGTTGCTTGAATCGTTGTCATACTCGCCGTATGCCCCACTATTCAAACCTTCCCAAGTAACCGAGTCGGTCACATTCGGAATCGTGTCGCCGTTACGGTAGCGAGTCACTTTCAGGTTCTCCGCCATCCACTCCTGCCCACCGATGGTCACGGTCTGATACACATTCCCGTCAATATCAGTCACGGTGCCTGCTAATGAGACCGAGTACCAGAATGAACCTAATGTAAACAGAAGACATGCTGAAACGACAATCGACTTCATAAAGCCTCCATGAGGGGTGATCCTATTTGATCAAAAGCATTTTTCTTGATTCAACAAAGTCACCAGCGTGGATTCTATACAAATAAACCCCGGTCGAGACTGGAACGCCACTCTGATCGGTTCC
>JAPLUP010000022.1 GCA_026397575.1 Candidatus Zixiibacteriota bacterium | reverse complement strand
ATCTTGTCAACGAGGACTTTGTTGCGCCTCAGAACCCGTTCCAACTCCGCGCGATCTTTCGCTTTGAGTTCACCCTCTACAGGTGAGCCGGTCACTGTTTTGCCTTTATACTCAAAGACTGGCATGGCAACCTCCGTTCCTCATCGTTAGTAGCGAGCTTCTGCTGCGGTCTGAACCCGCGACAGCATCTCGTTCAGCTCTTGCACGTTCGACGAGCGCGCCATTGCTTCGCCAATCGTGATTTTCCGCGACAGATAGAGTTCGGCAAGGGACATGTTCATGGTCCGCATGCCGTACTTCTGACCTGACTGAATCATGCTATATATCTGATGGATCTTGTCATCACGGATCAGTGCGCGAACCGCAGGTGTGCATATCATCACTTCGGTGGCCAACACTCGGCCGCCACCAATTCGCGGCACCAATTGCTGGGATACTACGCCCTGCAGAACGAACGACACCGTGACCCGGATCTGCTCCTGCTGGTTTGTCGGGAACACGTCGACAATACGGTTGATTGTCTCGGCGCAGGAGTTAGTGTGCAAAGTCGCGAAGGTCAGGTGGCCGGTCTCGGAGATGTTCAACGCTTCGGAGATCGTCTCCAGATCGCGCATCTCGCCCACGAGCACTACATCCGGATCCTGCCGCAACGCGTATTTCAGCGCGATCGCAAAAGACTTGGTGTCGGAACCGACCTCGCGTTGGTTGACCAGACAATTCTGGTGGCGGTGGAGATACTCGATCGGATCTTCCACGGTGAGGATATGGGAGTGTCGCTCGCGATTGACTTTGTCAATCAGTGCCGCCAACGTTGTTGACTTGCCCGAACCGGTAGGTCCTGTGACCAGCACCAGTCCGCGGGGCAAGTTGGCCATCTCGATAATAGCCTTGTCAACACCCAGCTCTTCAAATGAGGGGACCTTGTAGGGAATCTGTCGCAACGCCACCGAGACATTGCCGCGCTGCACGAAGACGTTGCAGCGGAAACGGCTCATATTCTCAATGCCGAATGACATATCGAGCTCGGAGTTCTCCTCAAAACGTTGCTTCTGTTTCTCCGACATCATGCTGTATGCCAGCTTCTTCGTGGCGTCGGGCGTTAGCGCATCCATATCCAGCGTCAACAGACGACCGTCAACACGGATTTTAGGCGGCGATCCGACCGCGAGATGTAGATCGGATGCGTTTTTCTCGACCAGTATCTCCAGCAGTTCACGTAAGTTGACCATGCACGACTCCTGTATTTTCAGCTACCATTTTTTCAACCATTTCTTGCTATCCATGTCGCTACGATGTCTCGGCCAGCACCTCGTCAACGGAAGTTATGCCCTTGCGAATCTTATCGACGCCCGCCATGCGCAATGTCATCATTCCTTCTTTCACTGCCTGCGCCGTTATTTCCGGTGTGGATACGTTGGCGATGATCATACGCTCGATCTCCGTCGTAATCGGCATCACCTCGAAGAGCCCGGTTCTGCCCGAGAAACCGATATTATTGCACTCGGAACAACCTTTGGCATGATAGGCCTTGAAGGTCTTCAGTTCCGACTCGAGAACGCCCACTCTGACGAGAATTTCCTCATCGATCTTGACTTCTTCCTTACAGCGTTTGCAAAGTTTCCTGACCATACGCTGAGCCATGATTAGCTTAGCGGCCGAGGCAACGAGATAGGCCGGGATGCCCATGTCGATCAGACGGTTGATTGAGGATGGAGCATCATTAGTGTGCAGCGTGCTGAACACCAGGTGTCCGGTGAGAGACGCTCGAATAGCAATTTCCGCTGTTTCGCCATCGCGAATCTCACCCACCATGACCACGTCCGGGTCCTGTCGCAGGAAAGATCGCAGCGCTGCGGAGAACGTCAGGCCGATATCAGAGCGCACGGCGACCTGATTGATGCCCTCAAAATTGAACTCGACCGGATCCTCAGCAGTCATGATATTGACGTCCGGTTGATTGATCGTTTTTAGAGCCGAGTACAGCGTCGTCGTCTTGCCGGAACCGGTTGGTCCCGTGACCAAAACAATGCCGTAGGGTAACTGAATTGCCTGCTGGAACTTTGCCAATGACAACTCGGGGAACCCGAGGTTGGTCAAGTCGACCATCAGCGATTTCGGATCAAGAATTCGCATCACGACTTTTTCGCCGAAAATCGTCGGCAGAACCGAGACGCGCAAGTCAACCGCGCGGTCGCCGATTTTGACCTTGATACGCCCATCCTGCGGTAGCCGGCGCTCGGAAATATCGAGGTCGGCCATAATCTTGACGCGGCTGACGATTGCCGCGCGATACTTGAATGGCAGGGTAGATATCTCCAGCAGCGAACCGTCAACTCGGTAGCGTACGCGAATCTTCTTCTCGTAGGTTTCGATGTGAATATCGGAGGCGCCTTTGCGTACGGCTTCACTGATGATCGAATCTACGAGTTTGACCAGCGGCTTGTCCTGGACCGCCGATTGGAGTTCCAGGTCACTGACGGTGTCTTCTCCGGTCGAGATAACTTCGAGGTCGGACTCTTCCAAACCCTTCAGAATCTCAGAGTACTGCGATGAATCGTTGTAATAGTGTTCGATGGCTTTCTGAATCGTCGGCTCGGGGGAAATCACCGGCTGTACCGAACAACCGGTGATGAATTTGATCGCGTCGAGAACATAGATGTTGTTCGGGTCGCTGATCGCCACCACCAGCGTCTTGCCGAATTTGCTCACCGAAATGACATTGAACTTGCGGGCGATATCGTGCGGAATGAGTTTGACGACATCGGCGTTAAGCTCCAGATCACTCAGACGGATAGCGCCGATGTTGAGCTGTTTGCCGATGAAGGAGGTGATTTCCTCTTCGTCGGTCACCGCTCCCATCGAGACGAGAACCTGCTCCAGCCGCCCCTTGTTCTTGTCGATCAAGCTCAAAGCTTGCGTGAGCTGATCGTGGCTGATCTTGCCCGCCTCGACGAGCATTGTTCCCAGTTCTTTCGGATTCGGCATAGTCCCCAATGATTCCGTCTGCGCTATCGTCAGCCGTTCTTAGTCGCGGAAGATATTTTCAAGTTTGTCTTCCGCCGAGTTCGTAAATGCTTCGGATAACCCCTCTTCCGAACTGTTGACCTTTCTCAAGACGACTTCGAAGATTTTTTGCAGTTCAGCCGCCGCCTCTTTCGCATACAGCCGCACCATTCCAATGGTCGTGCGATCGTCGAACACGATTGCCAGAATGGAGCGATCACCGACCAGACACATGTGGATATGGTCCTTTTTGCCCTGGTGGAACAAGACCGAGAACTCCGGCTCACCGACCAGCTTGGCAATCTCGGAGGTGGAGGCAAAGCTGCCTGCCATCAAGGCCGATAGCGCAGTTGTGTCGAGGGTTTGAGTGAAACCATGCCGGGCGATAAGGTGGCCGTCCTTATCGACAAGAAGCGCGCATTTGGCTTCCGCGCCTTTGAGAAGCTTGGTCATGACCACGTCGATCTTTTCCGTGTCATCCCAATATACCATTAGTTTGTCGCCAGCCACGTCATACCTCCTGACTAGTCATTTTCTCCGCCAAACCAGCGGAATAGGAAAAATCTCTTCTTTTTCTTTCGCAATTTTAAGCTTTTCTGCATGCCTACTACATGTGGTACTTCGAAGGCGTCCGCGAACTGGGAGCGCGCGGCCGCATCATCTTCGCCCTTCGGTTTGACCGCCGGCTTTTTAAGTGAGTCAAGCTCAGTATTGTCGACCTGATGCAGCTTGCTTTCGATTTCCGCCAGCGTCGGGTGTTTGGGAATCAGCACTTTGTCGGTCTGCAGTTCCTTCGCCTGCTTTTGCGAGACAGTGCTCTGCGCGCCCCAGCCAGCCTCGTCCGTAACTTCTCTAACCTCGACGCGGCGGGGCCTGTCCATAGAGACCGGCGGAGGCGCGACTGTTGTACCAGCCGTCGAGGCCGAACTGCGGGTGGCGACCTGTGCCGACGCCTGGTGCTCGACCACAGTCCCGACCTGTTCCTGAACTACAGGCTCGGCGACACCGGCCATCATCGCCGGCGCTGCCTCGGCTTCGGGTGCTTCCGTCTTCTTGGTGGCTCGATTGAGAACAACCTTGGTAATCATCTTTAGCGTATCGAACACACCGACACCCTTGACCGCCGATGCTTCGAAATAGGGGAGGTTGTTCCAGTTAAGGTCTTGCTGCATTTCCTCAATCGGCATCACATCAGCGAGATCGCGTTTATTGTATTGCAGGACGATTGGCAGCATGTAGATGTCATAACCGTACTCGATCAGGTTCTCTTTGAGATTGTTCAGCGACTCGATGTTTTCATCTCTCTTTGAGCGCTGCGAGTCCGCCACAAATACCAGGCCGTCTACGCCGCGAAGCACCAACTTACGCGTGGCATTGTAGAAAACCTGACCGGGCACGGTGTAGAGTTGAAATTTGGTCGCAAAGCCGTTGATCGCGCCGATGTTGATCGGCAGGAAATCAAAATACAGCGTGCGGTCTGCATCGGTCGCCAGACTGATCAGATCGCCCCTCGTCTTTTTCGGGACTTTCGCATGCACGTACTGCAAGTTAGTCGTTTTTCCCGACAAACCGGGCCCATAGTAAACAAT
>JAPLUP010000706.1 GCA_026397575.1 Candidatus Zixiibacteriota bacterium | reverse complement strand
CAGTATTGATCCTTCAGAGACGGTGGAACTGGCAGCGGGTAAGAAAGCGCGGTATCTCGACAACCTCGGCAAGAAAGGCATCGAAGACGGCTGGCGCTTCTTTGTGGGCACGGAGAATCAATCGAAGGCTCTGGCAGATGCGGTTGGATTCAAATATTATTACGATACTGAGCAAAAGATGTATGCCCATCCGGCGGTAGTGACAATTCTGACCGAAGACGGCAAAATTTCGCGCTACTTGTATGGGCTGGAGTATAAGCCGCAAGACCTGCGTCTGGCGCTGTTGGAAGCATCGCAGGGCAAGATCGGCAACACTATCGATCGGATCATATTATACTGCTATCATTATGACGCGTCGGCAAAAGGCTATGTGGCGATGGCGGGAAGAATCATGCGGCTTGGTGGCGCGTTGACGCTTATTATACTGGCCGCAATCATCGGAACACTCTGGGCGCGAGAGCGAATCCGTCGATCGGCGGCGCGGCATGCGTAAGAAACCGATGAAGGGAGACCAAATGCAAGCGAGACACTTCGCAGGAGACTATTGGGTGAGATGAAAGATAACGGTAATCTGTTTCTCCCGCCCGGTCATTCGACCATCGCTCCGGGCACCGATGCTCTGTTTGATTTTATCTACTATACATCGATCGTTTTCTTCGCCATAGTCGTTTTTGTGATCGTCTATTCGGTCTGGCGTTTTCGTCCCTGGGGATTCAAGGGTTATCTGCGGCTGTTTATCATCCCTAAAGATGCGCTCGAAATCAAGGTCACGGGACAGCGTTGGTTCTGGTCGTTCGACTATCCCGATGGCGCTACCAGTGTTAATGATCTGGTCGTGCCTGTGGGCAAACCCGTGAAGTTGCTGATGTCATCCAAGGACGTTATTCATAGTTTCTTCGTGCCCAGCTTTCGCATCAAGATGGATGTGCTTCCCAATCGTTACACTATGACTTGGTTTGAGGCGACCGATACTGGAGCCTACGATCTCTTCTGTACCGAGTATTGCGGCGCCAAGCACTCGTCGATGATCGGCAAAGTGAGAGTGGTTGGTGAACGGGAGTATGCGCAATGGTTGGAATCGAGCAGCAAAGCGGGCGAGGGAATGCCAGTAGAGGATTACGGCGCCAAGTTGTATGCGCAGAAGGCATGTATTACTTGCCACTCTGTCGACGGCAAGGCAAGCACGGGACCGACATTCCTGGGACTGTTCGGTGAACAGGTTAAGCTGGAAGGTGGAGGCACAGCCACAGTTGATGAAAATTACCTTCGAGAATCTATCTTGAGTCCGCAGGCCAGGATTGCACTCGGCTATCAGCCGGTAATGCCGACGTTTCAGGGCGTGCTTAAGGACAAGCAGATTGATGCGCTGATCGCCTATATTAAGTCATTGAAGGAGAGCGGAAGCAAATAATGGACGGCATACCAGCATACAATTATCTCAACACTCCCAAAGGTTGGAAGTCGTGGCTGCTCACGCGCGACCACAAACGGATCGGGCTGATGTACCTGTTCGCGATCATGTTCTTCTTTTTGATCGGCGGCATTTTCGCGCTGTTGATTCGCATTCAGTTACTGACGCCCAATCAGGCGCTGGTCAAGCCGGAGACCTACAATCAGTTGTTTACTCTCCACGGCGCGGTGATGATCTTCCTGTTCATCATTCCATCAATACCGGCATCACTCGGCAACTTCGTGCTGCCGCAATTGCTTGGCGCCAAGGATGTGGCCTTCCCCCGGCTGAATCTGGCGAGCTGGTATATCTACGTGGTCGGCGCGCTGTTTTTGATCTATTCCATGTTCAGCGGCGCCGCCGACACCGGTTGGACATTCTACACGCCCTATAGCACGCAGACCACGACATCGGTAATCGCGACAACGTTGGGGGTGTTTATTCTCGGATTTTCATCGATTTTCACGGGGCTCAATTTCATCGTGACTATTCACAAGCTCCGCGCGCCGGGGATGACGTGGTTCAGTATGCCGCTTTTCTGCTGGGGACTGTATGCGACGGCGATTATTCAGGTTCTGGCAACGCCGGTGCTGGGGATTACTCTCGTGCTCCTGATTCTTGAGCGACTATTTAGTATCGGCATTTTCGATCCGGCGATGGGTGGCGACCCGGTGCTGTATCAGCATTTCTTCTGGTTCTATTCGCATCCGGCTGTCTACATCATGATTCTTCCCGGAATGGGAATTATCAGCGAGACGATCTCGGTGTTTTCGCACAAGAAGATTTTCGGGTACAAGGCGATTGCCTTTTCCAGTCTGGGAATCGCCTTTGTCAGCTTCATGGTTTGGGGACACCACATGTTCACCAGCGGGCAGTCGGAGATTGCCGCAATGATCTTCTCCTTCCTGACTTTCCTTGTCGGTATCCCATCGGGCATCAAAGTCTTCAACTGGCTCGCGACGATGTACAAAGGTTCGATCAGTCTTGCAGCGCCGATGATCTATACAATCATGTTTCTCATTCTGTTTTCCATCGGCGGGCTAACCGGCATTGTCTTGGGTGCGTTGTCAGTGAATGTGCATATGCACGGAACGTATTTCGTTGTAGCGCATTTCCATTACGTGATGATGGGGGGTACGGTGATGGCGTTTCTGGCGGGACTGCACTATTGGTGGCCCAAAATCTGGGGCAGACTTTACAGCGAATTCTGGGCGCGGGTCGGGGCACTGCTGATCTTCATCGGTTTCAACATGACCTTCTTTTCGCAGTTTATTCTGGGCGCAAAGGGGATGCCACGGCGGTACTCCACTTATCTTGATCAGTATCAGCCGCTGCACGGGTTTTCGTCCGTTGGCTCGTTCGTCCTTGGCGCAGGCTTTGTCGTGATGGCCGTTTATCTGATATACTCCCTGTTTCGCGGCAGGCCGGCGGGCAACAATCCCTGGGGCGGTCTGACACTCGAATGGACGACAACCTCTCCGCCACCGCCGGAGAATTTTATTGAAACACCGAAGATTACGCACGGGCCTTATGACTATGACAAGGTAATCGCAGACAATGGTTAACTGGGACGAACGGAATGCATAATACCGCAGGTGGACATCCGGCACATTTGCAGCATCACTTCAGCGACAGTGAACAGCAAGCCTCCGCCTCCAAGCTGGGTATGTGGCTTTTCCTCTTGACGGAGATGCTGCTGTTTGGTGGGCTATTCGCCGCCTACTCCATTTACCGCGCCTGGAATCCCGAGATGTTCTATGAGGCGCATAAACAGCTAAACGTACAATTGGGCATGATCAACACCATTGTACTGATAACATCATCGGTAACGATGGCGCTGGCAATCCGCAGCATGCAGCTCAACAAAAGAAAGATTGCCGTGCGATTTCTGATCGCAACATTGGTGTTTGCCGCCGTCTTTTTGGTCATCAAGTATTTCGAATACAGCCACAAGTTTCATCTTGGACAGTTGCCGGGCAAGTACTACACTTTCACCGGTCTGCAGGGGTCGAATCCTCATATCTTCTTCAGCATCTATTTTATGATGACCGGTCTGCATGGCATCCATGTGATCGGTGGCATGGGATTGATCGGTTGGATGCTGTCCCGAACGACGCGGAATCAGTTTTCGCCGGCATACTACACGCCACTGGAGATGACGGGATTGTACTGGCATCTGGTGGACCTGATCTGGATATTCCTGTTCCCTTTGCTCTACTTGATAGGATGAGGTGATGAACAACCACACTGGCATACAAGCGCCACATATACTGCCAGTGCAACTCTATCTTGGAGTGGGCGCCGCACTGTTGTTCTTGACAGTTGTGACGGTCATCGTGTCACAAATTCCCCTGGGAGGCTGGAATCTGGTGGTGGCGTTGGCCATCGCATCCATAAAGGCACTGTTGGTTGTATCGTTCTTTATGCATCTGTACTATGACCACAAACTCTATTTCATTATTTTCTCCATCGGAGTGCTCACACTATCCGTGTTCATTGTGCTGACTATGTTTGACACGCTTGAGCGTGACGCCGTTTACGATATCAAGGCGCGGCCGATCAATCCGAAGGCCGCTATGTACGACAAGCCGAATTTTCAGGGTCAGGGCGCAACCGCGCACGGCGATACCACCAAGGCAGGCGGATTCGCTGCGCCGACCGATTCGGGTGCAATCAAACGCGATAGCGCCGGTCAGGCGAAATCCTCCGGGCACTAGTGTGGTGTCACAGAGAAAACCTTGCAGGTGTGAGGAGTCTCCAAGAATTGTCATTCCCGCGAAAGCGGGAATCCAGTATTGACATTAACCTGGATCACTGCTTTCGCAGGGATGACGGATTAGGTGACTACTGCCGTAAAGAAGCGTTAGGGACACCACACTAGTTGGTGAAAACGAAGTAATATACTCAGCTCAAAAGGCTATAGAGCGTCTGAAGAACGTCGCGCCTTCGATAAAGGCAGAGATCATTCCCAATGCGGGTCATGACTTGACAATCGTGCAGGCAAAGATCGTCAATGAGAAGGTTCTGGAATTCCTAAGATCATAGTGATGATGCTC
>JAPLUP010000232.1 GCA_026397575.1 Candidatus Zixiibacteriota bacterium | reverse complement strand
TAGGCAATCAGGTTCTTCGTTTTGGGGTTGGCGTCAGCATAGTAAGAGACCTCGTACGATTGAAACCCGGGCAGCGATGCCGAGCCGATGATTTTAGCGTAGGAACTGACCGTCTCGCCCTCTGCCGGTGAGACGATTTCGATTCGTTGGTTGTTGACCAGCCGAAGATACGAGGTGAAGACAACGTCGTGCCCGACGGAGAGCCGGATCTCAGTTCTGCCATCATATTCGGAGCTATTCCAAACGGCCAAAGTATCGCGCACTTTGTCAGCACTTTCCGAGGCGATCAGTATCCAGAGATTCACTGATGGCGGTTTCGCCTCCAACATGAAGGTGCCTCCCGTAGCCGAGTAGGCTGAACCGACGAAAGTGATCACCCCCTGTTGCAGAGTATTGAACTGGGGCGTCTCCAATTCGGCAAATTCATCAGCCAGAGATTGCACAGCGCGACCGAGATTGACCCGCCCATGCCCCGAATAAACGTTAAACCCGTGTCGAATATCACCGTTGGGATCGGCGATTTCATCGGCTGTACTGTAGAGTAACTGCTTGACGCTGTCAGTGCTCAGCCCGGGTGATGCCGAAAGGAGGAACGCCGCCGCACCAACAACAGCCGGCGCCGCCATACTCGTACCATCTGCGAGATAGTAGAGACTATCAATAATGCGCACCCCCGGCTCACCAGATGCTGCGTACAAATCGGTGCCCGCCGCACGCAGTGACAGAATGTCCAGCCCGGGAGCAGCCAAGTCAATCCAGTTGCCAAAGGTCGAAAAAGCGGTTACGCGATCACGCGAGTCGCTGGCGGCAACCGTCAAGACCTCGCCGAACTTCGCCGGAAAATAAGGTGTCGATGCTCCGGAGTTTCCTGCGGCCGCCACGAAAAGAACGCCGTGGGCAACTGCATACTTAACGGCGTCATCCATGATCGATGAATAATATGGTGAACCCCAGGAAGCGTTGATCACTTCGGCGCCATTGTCAACGGCATAAACAATGGCCTCGGTCATCGCCGTGATAAAGGCGTTGGGGAAAATCTTCAGGCACATGATCTCGACATTCTGAGCAATCCCCTCGATACCAATACCGTTACCACCTTCGGCGCCGATAATTCCGGCGACGTGGGTACCGTGACCGATCAGATCCATTGGGTCTGGATCCGGCGAGACGGTGAATCCAGTCTGCACGTCGCCCGAGAAATCGTAGCCGTAGTAATCGTCAGCATAGCCGTTGAAGTCATCGTCGATACCGTTGAACGGTATCTCACCGGTGTTGTGCCAGATGTGATCTGCCAGATCAGGGTGCTTGTAATCAACGCCGGTATCGATAACACCAACGCGGGTCTTGTGTCGACCGGTACTGGCAGCCTGTGCGGACACCCATTTGATATCTGCGCCACTGCTGCCGGTCTTGTATGTCAACGTGTCATTCTGATTACCTCCGGTACGGATGATACCAAGGTAGCGCTGGCCTTGATTGCTCAAACCCCACTGATTCTCGAACAAAGGATCATAGAACAGCTCGATCCTATAATCACGTTCGACTAATTCGATGTAAGATTGGCGAGACAATGTGCTTTCGGCGGCAAGACGCTTTGTAGAATCGGAGAACACATAGAGATATGTCGTTGCCATGAAAGCTGCCTCACTCTTGCCGGACAGACGATGAAGCAATGGGCGTACCTCGGCAGCACCAACATTCTGCGCGCTTGCTGCCAGACTCGCCGTCGCCGGCTGCGACCTAAAGCGCACTATCAACCGGTTGGGATGGTACGATTCTTCGGCAGCGGCAAGCGAGACTGCGTACAACAGTACGCAAATGACAAGACTCTTCATCATTGATGATTTTCGCATAGCTGTATGACTACCTCGACTGTGCGTCTTCTGGCTCAGTTCCTACATAATTAACCTAATCAACAGGCGCTGATTGTGCAAGAAAAGGAACCTCCGTCAGGCTACTGACCGACGAAACCTCCAAGTGACTTACGTACGAGGTCCAAATCTGCTGAATTATTCGTTTTGAGTAACGGGTAAGACCGCCCAATGAAGCTTGTTACGGAGAATGGCATAAAATGAGTGTTGCGGGAATGTGATCAGGTTCGTCGTGTAAGCGGCACGTTTGATCACCACTTCTTCGCCATTCTTCAGAGGAATTGAAACCTGTCCATCAAGGGTCATCAACGCTGAGTGATGCCCGGAGGCGATTTTGATCTTGATCTTATCGTCGCCGTCAAACAGCAGTGAGCGCGCCGCCAGCGATTGAGGTGCTATCGGTGAAGCAATAATGGCATTCATCCTGGGATTGACGATCGGGCCCCCCACGGCGGCATTGTAAGCCGTTGAGCCGGTCGGCGTGGAAATAATCAGACCATCAGCGCGGTAAGTACAGATAAATTCTTCATTTACGGAGAGGTCGAGTTGAATCAAGCGCGTCACATTCCCACGATCGACTACAACGTCATTGAGGGCGACTCCCTCCTTAGCGTCTTCGCGATTATCCACCGCCACCGTTAACAGCATGCGGGGTTCGATGTGATGTTCGCCATTCACGAGGGCTTGCAGACTGCACTCCATCTCTTCGGCAGCAACCTGAGTGAGAAATCCGAGCGAGCCGAGATTGATGCCGAGTACCGGGATACCACTTGCCCCGATGGCGCGGGCCGCCGCGAGCAATGTGCCGTCACCACCCATCGAAATGATGTAGTCGCAATACTTCGCCAGATCTTCGCGCTTGGATATCATTTCAGGCAGACCGACAAAGTCTCTCAGCTCTTCGCAGACGCGATAGTCATGGCCATTCTGTTGCGTCCACGCGAGTAAACGGCGGATGACTTTCGTTGCCCCCGATCGTTTGCGATTAGCGACAATGCCAAAGCGCATCAGGTCTTGTCCTTTGCGGCCGCCCTTACCTGCTCCGTCCTGGTTGCGACGAAAGTGGCTGGGGAGTCCGTTTTTATCTTGAGCGAATGTTTGCCTT
>JAPLUP010000051.1 GCA_026397575.1 Candidatus Zixiibacteriota bacterium | reverse complement strand
GCGTCAATGCCGCTACAGATTGGTGACTGGAAGGGCAAAGACATCCCCGTCAGCCAAGCGACCGCCTCCGTGTTGCAGGCGACCGAAGTGCTGTTGCGCGACTTCGTCAATGCTGACGGTGCGTATGTTGGTCTGTTTATTGCCTACTTCCGCGACCAGAAATATGGCTCGCAGATTCATTCTCCGCGGCATTGCGTTCCCGGAGGAGGTTGGGTCGTCGAGGGTCTCGAGCGGGTGCCATTTGATTTGGGCGTGAGACAAATCACCGTCAACCGGATGACGATTACCCACAAGGCAGATGTCAACCAGATGTTCTACTGGTTCCACACGCGCTCCGGAGATTTGGCCTCCGAATATGCCCTTAAGTCTGATCTCGTTAGAAATTCGCTCTTGTTCTCCCCTACCGATGCCGTTATCATTCGGTTGACCGTTTCGCAACGGGGCAAAACCCCGGCGGAATGTCAGAAAGTGGCCGAGAGATTTATGCAGGATATCCTCGGTGATGTTCGCAAGTCGCTCCCGTTTGCCACGATCTAGGTAGCACGCGACTATTCTTCGGGTCGCGTTTTCCAGAAGGGGGGAGGAAGCCGGTTTTCGGAGTTGACCATGTCACTGCGTTCAATGATTGCCTTGTTAAGACCCAACCAATGGATCAAGAACATCGTCATCTTTGGCGCACTGATATTCGCGAGGGAGTTTACTGATTGGGTCAACGTCAGCAGAGCGTTTTATGCCTTTGTCATTTTCTGTCTGCTCTCCTCGACCATATATATCGTCAATGACATCATCGACCGCGATACCGACCGCTCGCACCCACTCAAGAAAGGCCGTCCACTGGCAGCAGGGACGATATCGCCGCCTACCGCGTGGGTGATGGCCGCCGTCATCGGTGCAATCGGGCTGGCGCTGACGTCCACAATGCCAAGGCCTTTTATCTACGCGGCGCTCGTGTTTTTGGCTTTCAATACTCTCTATTCTTTGGTTCTCAAGAAGATCGTGATTATTGACGTTATGGCGGTCGCCGTGTCGTTTGTAATCCGCGCGGTTGCGGGATCGTTTGCGATCGCCGTTCCCAACTCGTCGTGGTTGGTTGCCTGCGCCTTCCTGCTGGCGCTCTTTATCGGTTTTGGCAAGCGGCGCCACGAAACGGTCACACTCGGCAATGACGCCGGCAGTCACCGCGTGTCGCTCAAAAAATACTCGCCTTACTTCCTCGATCAACTGATCGGCGTCGTGACCGCCTCGACCGTGGTGGCATACACGTTCTATACGCTGTCGCCTGAGATCAAACAGAAGCTTGGTGTCAGTCATCTGGAACTAACCATTCCTTTCGTACTCTACGGTGTTTTCCGCTACCTTTACCTGATCCATCAGGAGGAAAAAGGGGGTTCCCCGACAGAGGTACTGCTGTCCGATATTCCCATCCTCATCAATATTGTCTTGTGGTTTCTTTCGGTGATGGCGATATTCGTGCTTTCCGGGAACTGAAGGCGGGCTCCTGCATAACATCACTGAAGGGAGATAACCGACTCCTTGACAGTGCGTACTTCATAGTTCCATCGGTTTCTTTAACTGAGGATTGATCCATGAGATTTGCAACATTGGGATACGAAATCGTCACTTTGACTCTGCTGTTTTTTATTTCTTGCAGCAGCCAGGAACCCAAGACCTCCGATGATACCACGGGTGGTTTGTTACCCGGCCAAAGCGAGTTATCCGGATATGTCCGGACAGCAACGCCAATCTCCTACAGCCGCGACAAGGCTTGGGATCATCTTGGCCCGAACGCCGACAAGATGCTGTACAACGGCTTCCAGCAGGCGACAACGGCGACGTATGCCTCCAGTGACAAGGCTCGCACTTTGACGCTCGAAATCATGCAATATAGGGACCCGGTGAGCGCCTTCGCGATCTTTGGCTTCCTGCGTCAACCGGGAGCCCGACCCGTCGAATTGCAGCCTCAGGGATATATCAGCCGGGACACGCTGGTTTTCGTCAAGGGTGTTCATGTCGGTCGCGTGATCGGTTCGAATCCCAAAGCCGAGACCGATCTGATTCAGGCGGCAAAAGCGATGCTCGGCAAATTGTCGGACAGTGTACCGTTGCCAGCGCAGTTGCAGATGTTCCCGCATGAAGGCATGGTACCTAATACAGAAACCGTGACTCTGGACGACATCGAGGGGCAGACACATCGGAGCAATCTCTTTAGCGCGAAATATCTTTCGGGAAGCGACACGGTGCAGATGTTTCTCCAACTCGATCCCTACGGTGGTCCAACAATGGCGGTAAAGGAGTTTATCGGCAACAAGGGTCAGATCAAGAGCTACCTGATGGATTGCGGCTATCAGGCGTTGACCGGCCAAGACGAACAAGGACAATTGGTCTTCTGCGCCGTCGACAAGAGTGTGCTGTGTACGGTCGTGGGCAGGATCGACCAGAAAGCTGCACAGGACTTGGTAAACAAAGCTTTCGCCTTGGCCGCCAAGACACCTCAGATGTAGACCGGTATCACGGCATCATAGCCGCACTACTCTGTCATCTTCTCCGTTGAGTCAGGTCTTGTCCGGCAACCGCCGGATTTGGCCAGACGCAGGGTAAGTACTCGCACTACTATTGTCTTGCCGCGCTTTCGCAACCAGCGTATCTTGCCGCCGTATAACAGCAGAGGAATTGGAACAGACAATGTCGTTTACTTCAATTATAACCAAGATGTTCGGTAGTAAATTCGACCGCGATGTCAAGGCGATTACACCGCAAGTTGCCGAAATCAATCGCATCTTTGAGACACTCAAAAACTGGCCGGACGAGAGATTTGTCGAGCGCACAAATGAGTTCAAGGCCGAATTGGTCGAACTGAAAAACGAAATCAATCAGTCAGCCGAGCAGGAGCAATGGGATAAGGAAACATATAAGAAGAACTTCCGCACCGAGGTCGACAACCACCTGAACGAGATCCTGCCGGAGGCCTTCGCAATGTGTAAAGAAGCATGCCGACGCCTGTGCGGTACTTCCTGGAATGTTTGTGGACTCGATCTGAGTTGGGAGATGGTGCCCTATGACGTGCAGCTTATCGGCGGTGTCGCGCTGCATCTGGGCAAAATCTCCGAGATGGCAACCGGCGAGGGCAAGACGCTGGTGGCGACCATGCCGATCTATCTGAATGCGCTGGTCGGCGAAGGGGTCCACCTGGTGACCGTCAACGACTATCTCGCACGCCGCGACTCGGAATGGATGGGGGAAGTCTACAAATTCCTCGGTCTCACCATCGGTTGCATCCAACATGATATGGATTTCGGCGAACGTCGCGCGCAATACGCCTGTGACGTCACCTATGGCACCAATAATGAATTCGGTTTTGACTACCTGCGCGACAACATGGCGATTGCGCCGGAGTATCGCGTACAACGCCGTCATTTCTTCGCCATCGTCGACGAGGTTGACAGCGTGCTAATCGACGAGGCGCGTACACCGTTAATTATTTCCGGTCCCGTCGAGAGCGATTCGCAGCGCTACCAGGAAATGCAACCGCTGGTTGACCGCCTAGTGCGGAAGCAGACGGAATTGGCCAACAAGATGATGTCGGAAGTGGAAAAGCTGATCGAGGATGGCAACGAAGCGGATGCGGCTTTTCGGCTGTTGGCCGTGCAACGCGGAATGCCGAAAAACAAGCGGCTGATGAGATTGTTCAAAGAAGGCGGTGCGCGGAGACTCGCACAGAGTTTGGAAAGCGACCTGCTGCGCGAAAAGCGGATGCATACGCTGGATGAAGAACTCTTCTTCGTCATCGACGAAAAGGAACACACGATCAACCTGACCGATATGGGGCGGGACCTTCTTTCTCCCGAAGACAAGGCGCTGTTTATTCTTCCCGACATAACCGAAGGACTCCATCAGATCGACACCAACGAGTCGCTAACCGATGAACAGCGGCAGGCAGAAAAGGAAACACTATATCGAGTTCACGCCGAGCGTGCCGACAAAAATCATGCCATCAATCAGCTTCTCAAGGCCTACTCGCTTTATGAGAAGGACGTCGAGTACGTTTTGCAGGAAGGCAAGGTACTGATCGTCGATGAGTTTACCGGTCGTCTGATGCCGGGACGCCGCTACTCCGACGGATTGCATCAAGCCATCGAAGCCAAAGAAAAAGTCCGCGTGGAAGGCGAGACACAGACGGTCGCGACCATCACGTTGCAGAACTATTTCCGTCTCTACAACAAACTTGCCGGCATGACCGGTACCGCCGAGACCGAAGCAGGGGAGTTCTTCGAAATATACAAACTCGACGTCATGGTGATTCCGACGAACAAGCCGGTGCGGCGTCTTGATTATGAAGATCGCATCTATCGTACCCGTCGCGAGAAATACAATGCCATCATCGAAGAGATCGAAGCGCTCCATTTGAGAGGGATGCCGGTTTTGGTCGGTACGATTTCGGTGGAAGTGTCGGAGACGCTGGCGCGTATGCTAAAGCGCAAAGGCATCCCGCATCATGTTCTTAATGCAAAGTATCATCAGCAGGAAGCGGAAATTGTCCGTGATGCCGGTCGGGTTAACGCCGTAACCATCGCCACCAACATGGCGGGTCGTGGTACCGACATCAAGCTCGAACGCAAATCCTTTAAGCGCGATCAGCTTGACGACGAGATCAAAGATGCTCTCAAGCACATTCCCGAACCGGAAGGTCTGGGGCTGGCTCCCGATGAGGAACCGTTCGGCTTATACATTATCGGTACTGAACGGCATGAGTCACGCCGTATTGACCGGCAGTTGCGGGGTCGTGCCGGTCGTCAGGGGGACTTCGGCGCTTCGCGTTTTTTCCTTTCGTTAGAAGATGATCTGATGCGCCTGTTCGGCAGCGATCGTATCGCCTCGGTGATGGATAGACTTGGAGTTAAGGAAGGGGAGGTGATCGCGCATCCATTGGTCACCAAAGCGATTGAGCGTGCGCAAAAGCGAATCGAGATGCAGAACTTCTCCATCCGCAAACATACCGTGCAGTATGACGACGTGATGAACAACCAGCGCTCCGCAATCTATGATAGACGCAACGCTCTGATCGACAAACCGAGTCACAAGGAAGAGGTCGAGCACCTGATCGGCGAGGTTGCCGAGCGTTTCGTCGACGAGTACTTTCCTGAAGAGGGGGAACTCGACTCCGGCAGTCTGGCGCAGGCATGTCTCAATACGTACCTGCTTGGCATCGATTTCAAATCGGATGAGTACTCCGGTCTAACGAAGTTTGGTCTCTCCGAGAAACTTCAGGAAGCGGCGCAGGAGCATTATCGTCGCAAAGAGCAATTCCTCGGCGATGAAGTTATGCGGCATCTGGAGCGTTATGCTCTGCTGTCAACCATTGACACCGAGTGGCGCGAGCATCTGTATGAGATGGATCAGATGAAAGATGGCATCAATCTGCGCGCCTATGGCCAGCGCGATCCGTTGATTGAATACAAGAAAGAAGCCTTCAACATGTTTAACGAGTTGGTCGACCGGATCGACAAGACCGCTGTCAGTCTGGTTTTCAAATTGCAGCCGGTCGATCAGAGTCAGGTTCAGCAGCGGCGACAGCAGTCACAGGCGCGTCTGCGTTCCGTGCATGAAAGTATTAGTGGGATGGCATCCGTGCTCCCCGAGTCGGAACAACCGCGGGAGACCATGCCCGAAAAGCACAAGCCGATCGTGCGTGACATGCCCAAAGTCGGTCGCAACGATCCCTGCCCTTGCGGCTCCGGCAAAAAGTACAAGAAATGTCACGGGGTGGAATAGTCTCGTAGGTCAGACCTCCTTGAGGAATGACGACGACTGTT
>JAPLUP010000653.1 GCA_026397575.1 Candidatus Zixiibacteriota bacterium | reverse complement strand
GCTGTCTCATCCGGCGCGTTTCCTCCTGGTGTTGTTGGGGCTGTATCAGACCCGCGGATGCGCCAATGCCATGAAACAGTATCTTGAGAGAGACGTCGATGCCCGCATGTCGCGCACGAAATATAAGCGCCCGCTGCCATTGCAGAGACTCAGCGCAGCACACGCGCTGGGCTTTGCGATTGTCATTGGTGTTGCCGGTGTGCTAATCTTCGGTGTGATCTTCAATTGGCTGACTGCCATCCTATCGCTGGCGACAATTTTGTTCTACAGTTTTGTGTATACACTCTGGCTTAAACCGACGACGTGGCATAACATCGTGATCGGCGGCGCCGCCGGCGCGATGGCGCCGGTTGGCGCTTGGACTGCTGCGACCGGGGGCATGGCACTGACGCCGTGGCTGCTATTCTTGATCGTGTTCGTTTGGACGCCGCCGCATTTTTGGTCACTGGCACTGTTTATTAAGGATGACTATGAGAAGGTCGGGTATCCGATGCTGCCGGTGGTCAAAGGCGATAAAGCGACGTTGGATCAGATTCTGGTGTATACGATACTGCTGGTCCTCGTCAGTATGACGCCTGTGTTCGCGGGATCACGCTGGCCGTATTTTGCCGCCGCTATCGCTTTGGGGGTGGTTTTTCTCAAAAAAGCCGTCACCGCACGTCGGACTCAGGATATGCAGGATGTGCGCGCGCTGTTTGGATATTCGATCATTTATCTGTTTGGGGTCTGTGTGGCGCTGGCAGTGGATCGGCTCATTTGACTGACTACACGATCTTCGGCATCGTCCCAATAGTATTTGTCCTGCTAATTTCAATTCTTAACATCAATCCCAGACTCGAATCGTACTTGCTGACTCCGAAAACACTCCTTTTTTGTTGACGAAAATCACGCTCCGTGGTATGATTTACGGCCAAGCGCCAATTATCGAGACGATCATGGCGTAATATTGTCGAATTTTGCTTGAAGCCGTGAAGTGCGTCAGGTATTGTGAAATAAGGCACCAGGACAGGACGGGTTTTGTCGCAGATATTTCCGAAATGGACAAACAGGCTCCCGGCGATAATCGCGTTGAGTGTTGTAGTACTGGTTCTGTCAGTGATCGGCTTTTTCTGGTACTATGGTTCCCCCAAATATACTGACGTGGGTTATCGGCCCGTGCAACCGGTTGCCTACAGCCACAAGCTTCATGCAGGCGATTTGGGGATGGATTGTCGCTACTGTCACAGCAGCGTCGAGCGATCGCCTGTGGCGAATGTACCGCCGACACAGACCTGTATGAACTGCCACAAGCTCATCCTGCCGCAAAGCGA
This sequence comes from Candidatus Zixiibacteriota bacterium, assembly GCA_026397575.1. Taxonomy (GTDB): domain Bacteria; phylum Zixibacteria; class MSB-5A5; order CAIYYT01; family CAIYYT01; genus CAIYYT01. The sequence continues at coordinate 3,196 of JAPLUP010000653.1, read as the reverse complement.
GAAGCTGCTGAAAGTACGCGAGAGTTGGTCGACCGGCCGGCCAATTCCCTGGGTGCGGGTTCATGAACTGCCGGATTATGCTTACTTCAATCATAGTGCGCACCTGAATGCGGGCGTCGGTTGTGCGAGTTGCCATGGCAATGTGGCGCAGATGGAGCAAGTTACGCAATCACAGCCGCTAAGTATGTCGTGGTGTCTGGATTGCCATCGCAATCCCGATCTGAGCTTGCGCCCGCCGGATCAGGTCACGAACATGACTTGGACGCCGCCTTCCGATCAATTGGAGTTCGCGCGACGCGCAAAAGCCGAGAAGCATATCAATCCGCCAACTGACTGCTCGGGGTGCCATCGATGAGCGATTTCAAGAACCTCAAGGGCAGGGAATACTGGAGAAGTCTCAACGAACTTGAGAAATCTCCTGAGTTTTCGGAGTTTTTGCATCGTGAGTTTCCGCAGGGAGCATCAGAGTTGACCAACCCGGTGACGCGGCGGAATTTCCTGACAATTATGGGCGCCTCGATAGCATTGGCGGGAGTAGCAGGTTGCCGTAAGCCGGTTGAGAAGATCATTCCCTATGTGATACAACCGGAGGAAGTAATCCCCGGCATTGCGCAGCATTATGCAACAACGATGTCGCTAGGCAACAATGCTTACGGTCTCCTGGTTGAGAGCCGCGAAGGCCGGCCCACGAAGATCGAAGGGAACAAGCTGCATCCTTCATCACTTGGGGGCACTAATTCGTTTATTCAGGCATCGATTTTGGGACTGTATGATCCCGACCGCTCGCAGCGCGTGTTGCACAACGGCGCCGAGAGTAGCTGGGATGACTTCGTTACCTTTTGGCGTGCGCAACATGCCGGATTTGTCACCACCCGGGGCGAAGGGTTAGCTGTGCTCAGCGAAGCGTTTTCTTCACCGACACTGGCACGGTTGAAGGCGGAGTTTGTTCGGCAATTTCCGCAGGCGGTATGGGTGACCTACGAATCGGTCAGTGATGAGAATATATATGAAGGAATCAAGATCGCGACCGGCAAAACGCTTAGGCCGATCTACGCGTACGACAAGGCAGAAGTGATTGTTTCGCTGGATGCTGATTTCCTGTTTAGCGAGAGCGAGAACGTTGCCGCGGCGAAAGGATTTGCTGACGGTCGCCGAATCAGTTCGGAGCATGATTTTATGAACCGCCTCTATGTTGCTGAGAGCGTCTACAGCGTCACCGGCACGATGGCGGATCATCGGCTGCGGCTAACGAGTTCGCAGGTAGCGCCTTTCACGGCGGCGTTAGTCATAGAACTGCAGCGACAGGGATTGGCAATGCCGATCAGCAGTCAGCTTGGAGAGTTCGGCCGGAACGATTTCGACACCAAATGGCTGACGGTAGCCGCTTCAGACCTGATTGCGGCGCGTGGCAAGAGCATCGTCGTCGCAGGGCGACGCCAACCGCCGATTGTACACGCGCGGGTGTACGCAATCAAGCAGGCGCTCGGCAATGTCAACGCCACCATCTCGGCTGGTGAGTTGGTGGATGCCGAAATTCCGAGGCGCACGGCACTCGCTGATCTAAGCAAGAAGATGCTGGCGGGGCAGATTGACACGCTGGTGATGATTGGTGGCAATACGGTGTATGATGCTCCGGCTGATTGTGGCTTCGCCAATGCGCTGGCGAAAGTTGCGAATGCGATACATCTCAGTCAGTACGTCAACGAAACATCTCAGGGTGTGAACTGGCATCTGCCCGAGGCACACTATCTGGAGTATTGGGGTGATGCGCGAGCGGCCGATGGTACTGGCAGTGTGATTCAGCCGCTGATTTTGCCATTGTTCGGCGGGCATAGTTCTGTCGAGCTACTGCAACTATTGGCAAGCGGTCGCGAAAACCGCGGATATGACATCGTGAGGCAGACTTGGAGCAAGATGCTAATCGGCAATTTCGAGAAGGAATGGCAGCACGTGTTACACGACGGACGATTGGAAAAATCGTCAGTGCCGACCATCGCGCCACTGCTCGATGAAAGCGCGATTGCCAGGCAGATTTCCGCCGGAGCAATCAAGAAGAGCGCGAGCCCATCCGGTACCGTCGAAATTGTTTTCCAACCTTCCCCGGCTTTGTTCGACGGCAGATATGCCAATAACGGATGGTTGCAGGAGACCCCCGATCCCATCACCAAGATCACGTGGGACAATGTGGCGGTGATTAGTCCGGCAACGGCAAAGGAACTGGGAATCAGAAACAGTGAGATCGTGCGACTGGCGCACAGGGGACGCACTTTGGAGATAGCTGCGTGGCTTGTGCCCGGACAGCCCGACGGCATGATTACGCTCGATCTGGGTTACGGCCGCAAGGCGTCGGGCCGCGTTGGAAACGGTGTTGGCTTCGATGTTTGTCCACTGCGAACGCTGGAGGGATATGATTTTATTACGGGGGCAGCGATCGCTGCGACCGGCAGTAAGTATTCAATCTCCTGCGCGCAGGATCATGGCAGCATGGAAGGCAGGCCACTCGTGCGCGAGGCGACGATGGAAGAATATCGCAAAGAGCCGAAGTTCGCTCAGGAGATGGTTGAGCATCCGCCCCTGAAGTCATTGTGGGACGAACACGACTACAGTCAGGGATATCAGTGGGGGTTAGCAGTAGATCTAAACACTTGTATCGGTTGCGGGGCTTGCACGCTGGCCTGTCAGAGTGAGAATAATATCCCGATTGTCGGCAAGACGCAGGTCGCCAACGGGCGCGAGATGAACTGGATTCGTGTGGATCGCTATTTCTCCGGCGAGGCGGATGATGCGCAGGTTATGTACCAACCGGTGATGTGTCAGCATTGCGAGAATGCACCGTGCGAACAGGTCTGTCCGGTGGCGGCGACAGTGCATGACAAAGAAGGATTGAACCTGATGGTCTACAACCGTTGCATCGGCACGCGGTATTGTTCAAACAACTGTCCCTATAAGGTCCGCCGATTCAATTTCTTCAATTACACGAAAGACACGCCGGAAATCGTGAAGATGGCGATGAATCCTGATGTAACTGTTCGCTCACGCGGCGTGATGGAAAAATGTACGTTTTGCATCCAGCGCATCAATCGAGGCAAGAATGCGGCCAAACTGGAAAATCGCGAAGTGCGCGACGGTGAGATAGTTACGGCGTGCCAGCAGGCCTGTCCAACACAGGCGATTGTATTCGGCAATATCAATGACC
>JAPLUP010000651.1 GCA_026397575.1 Candidatus Zixiibacteriota bacterium | reverse complement strand
GTACCCGAGGTTGCGGCGCGAAGAGACAATCGCGTTTACGCCAGCCATCTGTGCGGCGGCGCCACCAACGAGGTGACCTTCGACGAAGAAAGTCTGCACTACATCTATACCGAGTTCTCGCATGCGCTTTGCAAGTTGTTTGCGTTCGCGCCACATCGTGGGAGTGAACATGCGATAAAGATATAGACAGGTAGTGTCACAACAAAACTGTCCCTTTTGGATGTACTCACAGTCCTGCAGGCTGACCAAGAAGGCTTCGAAGCGAGTTCGGTCCAGATGCTCAATAATCGTCAGCAGGTTGCGCTCGGTACCGGCGCGACCATGTCCCATCGAGCCGATGACATACATGATTTTTATTCGATCGTCTGTCATCGTCAAATCCTCTTCCTTACCGCTGCGATTTTGCGACGGCAGCGATGAAGCCTATGCCGAAGGCGAAGTGAATAGTGAAAAAGATGAAGGGCAGGATGAAGATTAGCGACTTTCGATTCTTGCGGGCGATACCGAGCGAGACGGCGCCGATGGCTATTGGATAAAAGACATAGGGTGCGGAGACTATCAAGCCCGCCTTGAGTGAAACCAACCAAGCAAATGGCAGCGCAAACAACCCGATAACAAAAAACACGGGGATCAGATTGCCAATCCCGAGAGTGGATGGGTGCTTGCGGAATAGTTTCCAGCGTCCGTATCCGTATCGATAGAGTTGACTGAACAATCCGCGCAGACTTGTGCGCGCCGCATATTCGATTGTCAATCTGGGAGAAATAATAGCCTTCAGACCGGCCTTGTCGATGCGGGTATTGAACTCGACATCCTCACATGCATCAAAATGCTCATCGAATTCCCCTATTCTGTCGAAAACGTCACGGCGATACATGGCGCCCGAAGATGCCGCCGGAACAACCCGTTCCTGATCGTTGTATATTGTCGAATCAAGCGCATGCCCCAACACCGAAGAACGTGCTAGCGATACGGCTTGCTGGAAATAGGTCTGCGGTCCGGCCGTCTGGGGTTGTGGACGGCATAGCGCATCAACGTCGTTCTGGCGAAAGATTGCAGCCATATCCGTAAGCAGGCGCTTAGACGGAATACGACAATGGCCGTCGACATAGAGAATGAACTCGCCGGTTGCGGCGCGAAGCCCTAGGTTGCGCGCCGCTGCAGATAGACGTTTTGGATTCTGAATGATCTGAAAACGGTCAAATCGATCGCGATACTTCGACGCAACCGCGACCGTGTCGTCGGTTGACTCCCCGTCGACGATGATGATTTCATAATCCTCGTGCGGAAAATCCTGTTCGGCCAATTCCTGCAAGACAGAACCGATGAACCGGCCCTCGTTGCGTACGGGAAGAACGACGGATACGGTCGGCCTATAACTACCAGCAGATGCCATGGTAATTGTCGCCAAGCTGCGCCAGGTGATCTTCGATGTGCACAAAATCAACGATCTCGCGATCCTTGACACTCTTGAGCGCGGCGAGGTATTCGGAGTCGTGATTGCCAATAATGATCACATCGGAACTGTAAATCACTTCCTCGACCGACGTCGCGAATAGCTTCTCGATGTGCGGAATCTCTTTCTCGATATAAGCCTTATTGGATCCGAAAATACGAGCGATGTTGACATTGCGATCATAGATCAGTAGCTCATATCCCTTGCCGACCAGCCGTTCGGCCAGCAAAACCAACGGTGATTCGCGCAGATCATCGGTGCCACCCTTGAACGCCAGACCCAGGAAGCCAATCTTCTTTTTCTTGAACGACGTTACAATCTTGTACCCTTCTTCCAGTTGACGCTCGTTGGAACCGGGAATGGCAGACAGTAGCGG
>JAPLUP010000043.1 GCA_026397575.1 Candidatus Zixiibacteriota bacterium | reverse complement strand
ACTGCGCGTGTAAACAGGGTCTTGCCCGCGCCAAGATCGCCAAACAACAGAATCAGATCTCCCGGTTTGAGACCCGTGGCAAACTGCAGCGCAATATCGATCGTCGCGCTTTCCGAATCGGATTGATAGCGCTTCCGAATCATCTACCCTTGGGCCTGAGCGTCGCCACCGGCACAATCATCTCTTCCATCGTGATGCCTCCGTGCTGGAAGGTGTTTTGGAATTTGAGATTGTACTCGTTGTAATTGGTCGGATAGACAAAATAGTAATCCTCGCGTGCTATCAGGAACGTCGTCGCGAGCGTAAAACGCGGCAGTCGATACAACTCCGGATTCTTAATCAACAATGCTTCCCGTGGCTCGCAGTTGAGGTTGTCGCCGTATTTGTAGCGCAAATTCGTTGAAGTATCGCGCTTGCCGTAGGCCACCGTGCCGCGCGAACAGAGCACGGCGCCGTGATCGGTCGTAATAACACAGGTGGCGCCGATCTGGGCGACATACTTCACGATATCAAACAGCGTCGAATGGCTGAACCACGATCGCATCAAGGTGCGAAATGCCGCCTCATCAGGCGCGATCTGCTGCAGCACCTTCGACTGCGAACGACCATGCGCCAGTATGTCCAAGAAATTGAAAACGATTCCGTACAGCGGCGTGTTTTGGTACGTTGACAGCCGCTTGACAAATCCTTCCTCTTCCTTAAGGTCTCCCATCTTGAAGTACTTCGGTTCACCCGGCACTTTGAATTTCAGTCGCCGGTATTGCTCTGCCAACAGCGAATCCTCAAAGCGGTTCAGACTCCGCTCGTCCGAAGTCCCGCCTGCCCAAATTTCCGGCTTGTGCTTCGCCAGTTCATCGGGGAACATACCCGAGAAGATCGCATTGCGCGCAAATGGCGTTGACGTGGGCAGAATCGAGAAGTAGTACTCTGTCTGGATGTCCAGATATTCCGCAATAATCGGCTCCACAATCAGCCACTGGTCAAGCCGCATGCAGTCCACGACGATAAAAAACGTCGGCTTTTTGTCATTAATGTGCGGCGCTACAAATGTCTTGATCACTGATGGCGACAAAACAGGACCGGTTTGGTTCTTCAGCCAGCGCGGGTACTCTCTTTCGATATACTTCGCGAACTCGAGGTTGAACTCTTTCTTTTGACTGAGATGACTTTGCTTGAGTCCTTCATCGGCCATCCGCTCCAACTCGACATCCCAATGCGACAGGTGCTGATGAATCTCCACCCAGTCGGATGGCTCCATCGGCCCGTATAGCTTCGTGCGTAGCGCGTTGAAACTTCCAATATAGTCCCGCGTCAGAAAATCGGCTTGGATCCGCCGCGAGTCCAGAATCTTCTTGGCGACGGCCAGTACTTGCGAGGGATTGACCGGCTTGGTCAGGTAGTCGGCGATATTCTTGCCAATCGCCTGATTCATCAGGTGCTCTTCCTCTGATTTGGTCACCATCACTACCGGAATGTGCGGCCTGATCTTCTTGATTTCTTCAAGCGTCGTCAACCCATCCATGCCGGGCATCATCTCGTCCAACAGAATCAAATCGAAGCTCTCTTTGGTGACCGCCGCCAACGCGTCTTCACCGGAAGCAACCGCGGTAATCTGGAAACCCTTGCCCTCGAGTATGATGCGATGCGACTGCAGCAGGTCAATTTCATCATCGACCCACAACACCTTTTTTGTGTCAACTGCCACTTAGGTCATCCTTTCGCCGACGTCCTCGGGTGCATAATCAAGCGCTATCTGAAACGTGGTACGCAAGTGCGGGACAGATTCTCGCAATTCGATCTTCCCCAGATGATACTCCTGTACGATGCGTCGTGCGAGCGTTAATCCCAACCCCCAACCACGTTTCTTGGTCGAGAAACCGGTGTCGAAGACCTTCTTCTGAACCCCGGCGGGAATGCCGCTGCCGTTATCAGTCACCGTAATGACCACTACACGGCCATCCTTATTCTTCTCGGTCTGGAGCGTTATCTCGCCGCTTACCGAGTCGCACGCCTGCAAGCTGTTCTTGATCAGGTTTTCGATTACCCACGTAAACAGCTCTGGGTTGACTTTTGCATAGATATCGGTTCCCGGCTCAAACGTGATGCGCACCCCCTTGCCACCGTGCGGCAGGCGCGAGACATAATAGGAAGCAACCTCCTCGATCAGCGGATTCAAATCATGGCGTGATGTATCCGGCATGGAACCAATGTGCCCGAAACGATTTGCCACGCGATCGAGACGGCGCACGTCGTTCGTCATTCGCTGAACGACTTCTGCAATTCCTTGCGGGCTGTCGGCAGCACTTGCCAACCTGCCGGCCTTGATCTCCTCCTGCATCAGTTCCAACCACCCTAACAATGATGAAATTGGTGTGCCGAGCTGATGCGCGGTCTCCTTCGCCATACCGACCCAGATATTGCGCTGCTCGGCACGCTGAATGTTGCGGAAACCGACAAAACCGACGATCAAGAACACGCCAACAACACCGATCTCGATCACCGGCATCACCTGCAATTGCTTCACGAGTGGCGGATAATCGTACAGGATATATTGAATAATCTGTTCGTCCCACTTCACCGGGGTCTCGCCGTTGTCGTGCAACATCCTGTCCTTTTCCACGACAATCCTGGCATAGGCCGTACGGGAAGTGTCATTATCGGCGACATCGGGAATACGTGCCCAGAGCACCGGCTTCAGATCGCGATCGGTGACGATGATCGGGAAATACGCCTTCTGGATAATCTCCTCGAACACGACGGCGTTAACACGCGGCGACGAGTCCTCCGCTCCGGCCAGTTCCCACAGTTTCGCCCACATGCGGACGTCGCGCTTGACATTTTCTTGGAGTCCCTTGATAAGAAACTGCGTGTAAACCATGAATAGCGCGGCCACCGCTACTGTGCCAAAGAAAATGAATCCTTTGAACATGCCGGGGAGTGTGGAGTATCCCCCCTGACCCACGAGACGTCGGAATATCATTCGATTATTTCGGTTCCACCAAGATATGGTCGCAAGACTTCAGGCACGACTATTTTACCCTCGGCGGTCTGATAGTTCTCCATAATTGCGATTACCGTCCGAGGAAGCGCCAATCCCGAGCCGTTAAGAGTGTGCGGATAGATAGGTTTTTCCCCCTCGACAGGTCGGAAACGCAAGTTCATGCGGCGGGCTTGAAAATCGCCGAAATTGGAGCAAGACGACACTTCGAGGTGCTTGCCCACGCCAGCCGCCCAGACTTCTAAATCAAAGCACTTCGCTGCCGCGAATGATAAGTCACCGGAAGCCAACTGGACTACGCGATAAGGCAGTCCCAATAGCTGCAGAATTGTCTCGGCGTTGGCAGTGATGATTTCGAGTTCATTATCTGATGTCTCAGGTCGCACGATTCGAACCATCTCTACCTTGTCAAACTGATGCACCCGAATCAGCCCGCGTGTGTCTTTGCCAGCCGCGCCCGCCTCACGACGAAAGCACGGCGTGTAAGCGACGAACAACTTCGGCAATTGGTCACCGCTTAGAATCTCGTTGGCGTAGATATTGGTAACCGGCACTTCAGCGGTCGGAATCAGATACAGAGTCTCATCAGAGAGTTGGTACATATCCTCATGCATCTTCGGCAACTGACCGGTGCCCGTCATCGCCTGACGGTTCACCATAAACGGTGGTGAGACCTCAATGTAGCCGTGCCGTGATGTATGGACGTCAAGCATGAAGTTGATCAGTGCGCGTTCTAATCTCGCTCCGACGCCAGTGTAAAGAATGAATCCTGAACCGGCGAGTTTGGCGCCCCGTTCGAAATCAATCATCCCGAGCTTGGCAGCCAGTTCCCAATGCGGCGCCGGTGTGAATGTCATCTGCGGCTGCTCGCCCCAGTGCCGGACGATTACGTTGGCTGCCTCGTCCTTGCCCACCGGCGTTGATTCATGCGGCAGGTTCGGCACTAAGAGCAACATTCCGTCAAGCTTCTCCTCGATGTCACGCAGTT
>JAPLUP010000516.1 GCA_026397575.1 Candidatus Zixiibacteriota bacterium | reverse complement strand
AAATCGCGAAGTGCGCGACGGTGAGATAGTGACGGCGTGCCAACAGGCCTGTCCGACACAGGCGATTGTGTTTGGCAATATCAATGACCCGGCCAGCAAGGTTAGCAAGGCCAAGCACCAGAATCGCAACTATGAGTTGCTGGCGGAATTGAATACCAAACCGCGTCTGTCATATCTGGCGCGGATACGCAATCCGCATCCGAAACTGGGATAAGCACGCAGGCTGAGGAGTATCGAGGAAGCACATTGAGCGTCGACGCCAAGGTACATAAGGAAATCCTGATTGCGGGGAACCCGCAGTTCTCGACGATTACCGAGAAGATCAGCAGGATAGTCGAGTCCAAGACGAACAAAGTCTGGCTGCTCTTGTTCGGAGCGGCAGTGTCGCTGCTGCTGATACTTCTGGGGTCGGTCGGATATCTGCTGTGGGAAGGGATCGGAATCTGGGGAAACAATGTCCCGTCGGGCTGGGGATTTGACATCGTCAACTTCGTATTCTGGGTCGGCATCGGTCACGCGGGGACGCTGATTTCGGCGATTCTCTTTCTTTTCCGACAACGCTGGCGGACTTCCATTAACCGTTTTGCCGAGGCAATGACGATCTTTGCCGTGATCTGCGCGCTGGTATTTCCGTCGATTCACGTCGGACGTGCCTGGTTACTGCAATGGGTGATGCCGATTCCCAACCAGATGGGAATTTGGCCGAACTTTCGTAGTCCGCTGCTCTGGGATGCGTTCGCGGTCGGAACTTATTTCGCGTGTTCGCTGATGTTTTGGTATGTCGGGCTGATTCCCGATTTGGCGACGCTGCGCGATCGCGCAAAGAATCGCATTCGCAAGATCTTGTACGGCATTTTCGCCCTCGGCTGGCACGGCGGCAACCGACAATGGAAGCATTATGAATTGGCGTATCTAATTCTCGCCGGTATCTCGACACCATTGGTTTTATCGGTACATAGTATCGTCAGCACCGACTTTGCAACCAGTGTGCTGCCCGGTTGGCATACGACGATCTTCCCGCCATATTTTGTGGCGGGTGCAATTTTCTCCGGGTTTGCGATGGTGATGACGCTGATACTGATCGCGCGCCGAGTGTATCACCTGCAAGAGATCATCACTATGAAACATCTGGAGCGGATGAACATCTTCATGTTGGTAACAAGCATGATGGTGGGGTATTCCTACGGCACGGAGTTTTTCATTGCCTGGTATTCGGGCAATCCGTATGAATCGTTCGCGTTTTTGAATCGCGCATTTGGACCGTACTGGTGGGCGTACTGGACGATGATCACCTGCAACGTCGTCGTGCCACAGCTTTTCTGGTTCAAACGGTTTCGCACTAACATTGTCGTGATGTTTATCATTTCGATTTTGATCAACGTCGGCATGTGGTTCGAGCGATTTGTGATCATCCTAACATTGACGCGAGACTTTCTGCCGTCAAGCTGGGGCTGGTACTGGCCCACGAAATGGGATTTTGCCGTCCTGATTGGCTCGTTCGGATTGTTTTTCACGCTGTTCCTGCTGTTCATTCGCTTCCTGCCGATGATCTCGATGGCAGAAATCAAGAATGTATTGCCGCAGGCTGACCCGCATCAACACGATGATCAGAGACAGGCAGCCATTGGCGGAGGATCGGTATGAATCAGTCAACCGCAAAGACCACCGGAATGCTGGCGGCCTTCGAATCGCCGGCAGCATTGATGCGCGCAGCCGAGAAGATGCGTGATGCGGGCTACACGCACTTCGACTGCCATTCACCGTTTCCCATTCATGGCATGGATCGAGCAATGGGGCTGAAACGATCGCCGCTCGGATTCATTGTCGGCGCCGTGGCATTCTGCGCGTTGTCCGGCGCATCGTTGATGATGTGGTGGATGACCACGGTCGATTATCCCTTGGTGATTTCGGGCAAGCCTTATTTCAGTTTCCAGGCCTATGTGCCGGTGGCGTTCGCCATTACGATCTTGTGTTCGGCTGTGGCGGCTCTGTTTGGTATGCTGATTCTCAATCGTCTGCCACAGCTTTTCCATCCCCTATTCGAGTCGGAGCGATTTGCCAAAGTGACCGACGACGGATTTTTCATCAGTGTTGCAGCGCAAGACCCTAAGTTTGACATTTATGCGACCAGGCAGTTTCTGGAGAGCATCGGCAGCAGTCACACAGAGGTCGTGGAGGTAGAATGAAAGACCGCTTTTGGCTGAAACTCGCTGCAAAACTGACGTTCGTGATTCTGACTGTCGGGTTGATAGCTGGTTGTTTCCGGGGTGAGCCCAAGGAAGAACCACCGATACATCTTAATCCGAACATGTTCAAGCAGCCAAAGTATAAGGCGCAATCGGAGAGTGAGTTTTTCCCCGACGGCGCGACAATGCGTCAGCCGGTGCCGGGCACAGTCGCCGCGGATTCACTGCGGAAAGACAATGCCTACTATAGCGGCAGAGATGAGAACGACAGCCTGCTGGCAAAGATGCCGGTGCCGGTGACAATGCAGTTGCTCAAACGTGGGCGGGAACGGTTCAATATCTATTGTGCGCCTTGTCACGGACAGACCGGGGACGGCCAAGGAATTATGGTGCAGCGCGGATATCTTCCACCACCGAGTTACCATCAGGATCGGCTGCGCAATATGGCCGACGGATACATCTTCGACGTGATTACGAACGGTGTACGCAATATGCCATCCTATCGTCACCAAGTTCCGGTGGCGGATCGCTGGGCGATTGTGTCCTATCTGCGGGCGTTGCAGCGAAGTCAGAACGCAAGTATCAATGACATTCCACCTGAGTTGCGGGAATCGGTCAAATAGAAAACGATAGAACAATGAATTTTGACAGTCAGACATTCCGAATCAGTGGTGCGAGCAACATAGGACAGCGCCTTTTGTTGATTGGTATTGCCGGATTGGTATTGAGCGGAGTCGGATTGTTTTTTGACAGCAGGCAGTTTTTCCATTCATATTTGGTGGCGTTCACGTTCTGGGTCAGCGTCGGTTTGGGGGGGCTGTTTTTCACGATGTTGCATCATCTGGTGAGCGCAAGTTGGAGTGTTGTATTGCGGCGGATGTTCGAGAATGTCATGATCGCGCTGCCGCTACTCTTCATATTCTTTATTCCGATCGCCTTCGGAATGGGCAATCTTTACGAGTGGACTCATGCCGACAAGGTGGCGACCGATCATCTCCTGCAAGGTAAAGCCGGATTTCTCAACAGCGGCTTTTTTCTGGCGCGCACACTCGTCTATTTTGCAATCTGGTCTATCATCGCTTTCTTGGCCTACAAGTTGTCGCTCCGGCAGGATCAGGCTCATAGCGAAACAGTGACGGCCAAGATGAAGAAAGTGAGCGCCCCGGGGGTGATACTGCTTGCCGTCACACTGACTTTCGCGGCCTGGGATTGGTTGATGTCCTTGGATGCTCATTGGTATTCGACGATCTTCGGCGCATACTACTTTGCGGGGTCAGCCCTATCGGCGCTGGCGGTGGTGACGTTGATAGCTATCTATCTCAGAAGCAAACAGGTGCTGGTCAAGCAAATCACACTTGAACACTATCACGATCTTGCCAAGCTGCTGTTTGCGTTCACGGTTTTCTGGGCTTACATGGCGTTCTCGCAGTATTTCCTGATCTGGTA
>JAPLUP010000019.1 GCA_026397575.1 Candidatus Zixiibacteriota bacterium | reverse complement strand
CCTCAATGCGCAGCGAAGTCGCGGCCGCGCCTTGAATCGCGGAGAGGAGCACGCGGCGGAGAGCGTTACCGATAGTAATGCCGAAACCGCGCTCCAAGGGTTCCAGAACGAATCTGGTATATCGCTCGGTGGCGTTGGTTTCGTCCTTCACCACTTCTTTCGGAAGTACGAGATTCTTCCATTTCATATTATTTATGCTCCTCCTTGCAAATTACTTGCTGTACAATTCCACGATCAACTGTTCAGCAACGTTGATGGGAATGTCCGCGCGCTTCGGGTTCTCCAGCAACTCGCCTTCCAACGCGGCTTTGTTAAGACGCAGCCACGGCAGATCAGCAGAACGCTCCGCATCCTTGAGAGCCAGATGAATTATGTCGAGCTTACGCGGCCTTGCGCGAGGGAGCAAAACCGAGTCGGTAGACGAAATTATCGAGACGAGTTTCAAGCAAACGCAGGAGGATCTCACCGGTAATACCCTTTACATGCTCGGCTTTTTCGAAATAGTTATGGAATTGCTTTTCCAGAATGCCGTAGATGCGACGCACCTTCTGCTTCTCACGAAGCTGCAAACCGTAGCCCGAAACCTTACGGCGCATGTTGGTGCCGTGTTGTCCGGGAGCAAAAGAGCGGCGCTCGAATGAACACTTGTCGGAGAAACAGCGGCTTCCTTTCAGAAACAGCTTTTCGCCTTCGCGTCGGCATAACTTGCAGTTTGGATCTCTATATCGTGCCATTTATATCTCCCGTCCGCCTATACTCTACGACGCTTCGGTGGGCGACAACCATTATGCGGAATCGGCGTGACGTCTTTGATCGCGGTGATCTCCAGACCCGCCGCTTGCAGTGACCGAATGGCCGCTTCGCGACCCGATCCCGGACCTTTCACCCAGACTTCGACTTTCCGCAGACCCTGATCGATCGCCTCTTTGGCGGATGAGGTCGCCGCTAACTGAGCGGCAAACGGCGTCGACTTTTTCGAGCCCTTGAAGCCCGATCTGCCCGCCGTCGACCAAGCAATCACTCCGCCCGTCGAATCGGCAATCGAAACGATCGTATTATTGAAGGTCGCCTGAATATGCACCACACCGGTGGAATCAATGCGCCTTACTTTCTTCTTACCTTTTTTCTTCTTGGTAGGTTCGGCCAATGCAAACTCCTGTATTGTTAAAAAACACTATTCCCGGATCATTTGGACGTCGGCGGCTTCTTTTTGCCGATGACAGTCTTTTTCGGTCCTTTACGAGTGCGTGCGTTGGTCTTAGTTCTTTGACCACGCAACGGCAAGCCACGCCGATGACGCATGCCACGATAGCTGCCGATATCAATCAGTCGCTTGATGTTCATCGCGATTTCACCGCGCAACACGCCTTCGACTCGATACTCATTTTCAATTACCGCGCGGAGTCTGGCGATTACGTCTTCCGTCATCTTATGCACGCGCAGACTGGGATCAACACCGGTCTTTTTGATGATCTCGCGCGCCGAGGCCGGGCCTATGCCATAAATGTATCTCAGTGCGATATCAATGCGCTTGTCACGCGGTAAATCTACGCCAGCTATACGAGCCAATTCAACCTCCTAAAGGCTTATCCCTGCCGCTGTTTGTGGCGAGGGTTCTTACAAATCACCCGGACGACGCCACGGCGACGAATTATCTTACAGTGCTCACAACG
>JAPLUP010000282.1:544-1717 GCA_026397575.1 Candidatus Zixiibacteriota bacterium | reverse complement strand
CCAACAGCTTTGATGTTCAAGAAAAGCGATTCGAAGAATCTCAGGAACAAGATGCCAACGATAATCGTTGGAATTGTTCCAATCAATATGTGAAGTAACATTCTGGAATTCTCATCGGACTTTCTGGAAATAATTGATCTTGAGATATTGATCAGATCTTTTCTGAAAAATACCACAACAGCGAGCAAAGTGCCAACATGCAACATCACGTCAAACCCTACCGAGACATCTATGTTCATCAACTTTTGCGCAATAACCAAATGTCCTGAGCTAGAGATTGGAAGCCACTCAGTGAAACCTTGCAGTAACCCCAGGGCTACCGCTTTGATCAGATCAGTTATTATGTCCTCCATCACACTACGCTCCTTTGAAAACAAGACGCAAATCGGAAAAAGATCCTCGCATGTCCTCGATAGATATCAAATCGATCTTCTCTCTAGGATCTCCACTCTGGCACCCAAACGAAATAGAGGGTGCATGGGCAATCGTTATCTATGTCAATCATACGCTCAAGACAAATAGATCAATGCTTGGATACGAGGAAGAATAACTCGAGTGCAATCTTTGCGGAGTGAGGTGTAGATGCGGTTTGCTCAGGACGCTTGAAAAATATTCGTCAAGCAAGCGTATTGCCCTGACAATCTACGTGTCCTCTGTCATTTTCTTCGTCGCCATAATACTTCTGCCCCCACTTCTGGGAATTCTGATGAAGTGGCCCTCACTCTTCCAGATGTTTGAAACACCGGATCTCCTGGCTCGTGCTCAATCCGCCATTGTCGCATCCTTTGCCATCGCACTTGCGATATCGGTTCTGGACCTAATTGCCGCACTCCCCTTAGCATGGTTTATCGCACGACAAACCTCAAAGAAATACGCGTCCGTAATCGATACGCTGGCAGACATTCCATTCATAATTCCAACGGTCGCCTTAGGTTACTCAGTTCTTCTTTTCTGGGGTCGTGAAGGAGCGGGCGCATTTACAGGCAATGCATTAGTATCTCCTGGTTGGTTGCTGATCGTGTTACTACACTTCGCCTTTTCATATCCTGTGGTTGTCAGAGTGATGGTGGGAGCGCTTCAAGACTATGAACGTACTCTTGAGACCGCCGCCCGAACATTAGGCGCCTCTCCTTTTACCGCCGTAAGAACTGTATCGCTTTCAGTGCTGAAGCC
>JAPLUP010000282.1:0-532 GCA_026397575.1 Candidatus Zixiibacteriota bacterium | reverse complement strand
CCTTTCTCCTCGCATTTTCCCGATCGCTTTCAGAGACAGGAGCCACGGTAATGGTCGCCGGCGTTTTCGAGAATGGAACGGTCTTCATAAAGAATGCCTCTGATGCTGGCCTTGTCAGCCCGCTTGTATTCGTTAGTTTCGTACTAATAGCAACTTCAACCTTGATCTTCATGATCATCAGAATACTGGGACCGAGACTCAGGATTCCAGTTTCAAAAGTATGGCCGCATCTTGAGCAGAAACTCAGCGACAGAGGTGCAGTGCGGATGCGTGATCTCCTTACGATTGCTGTGTTCGCCTTCTTTGTGATTGCCCCATCTCTATTTGTGGCCTTGCCTGGTGGGAGGGCGCTGACTGACGGAACTGTGGGTCATGCAATCAGCGGGTTTGGGGTATGGTCGACCTATTGGGGATCGCTGGGGCTCTCATATTCAGTAGCAATCTGCGCAACTCTGTTGAACATTCTCGTCGGGCTGCCCCTGGCGATTCTTATTGCACGAAGAAAGATCGGAAGCGCCGCTTGTACAATCCT
>JAPLUP010000098.1 GCA_026397575.1 Candidatus Zixiibacteriota bacterium | reverse complement strand
AACGGGGCTTTGTGTAGTCATCTTGATATGTTAAAGGAGCTTCAAGATATCTTTCGCGATGTTTATATCAAAGAACGAAGACTGAACCTGCTTTATGGCATTCTGATAGAGGCGGGGACGATAGGTAACGGTTTTTTTGTCAAGGCCCGCGAAGATCAGAGTGGCGATCTGCAGATGTTGCAGGAGATCAACCTGCAGTATGGCAACCAAGAAATCGATTCGAGCATTCTCGAGAAGATGGGTGAGAGTTTGGTGCACTTGCGCTCCAGTCTGAAGGAAAGGGAGGATCTGATGCGGGAGATTCTCACAGCCGAGAACGAACTGGTGGAACTGTACAAGAACTCGTTGCGCTTCCTCACTTCGGACGATCAAACCCGCCGACTGATCAACCGCATCCTGACAGTTAAACTCTTCCACAAGCGGGAATTGATGGACTCCTTACAGACCTTCACGCCATAGGACGATTTCTAATTCGGCAGACAGCGGTTTTTCGCGATCGGGGCTACGACGGGCACGGCCGATGTTCGACGTTCTTCCTCAGACACGGCGCCACTTTCTCCATTCCCCATGGCAGGACAATAGAGAGCTGGCAAATTCACGAGAAAACCACTTGACACCTTTCGACTCACAACTAGATTAGCTTTCAGTTTGTTCCTTTAATCGGGTCCTGCGAGACCGAAAGGAAGAGAATGCATACCGTTAGAATATCCATCGCTGAAATATATCTGCACCATTGTCACGATAACTCTATCGTAAAGGAGTGACTTTGCCCGAAAATGAGTTCACCGTAATCATGGATGCGAAACAGATTTCGCACGCTCTCACCCGCATCGCCCATGAAATTCTCGAATCGATCGAGGAGTCGGATAAATTGGCGATTATTGGCATCCGCTCCAACGGCGATTTTCTTGCCGACCGGCTGGCGGAGATGATCGGTAAGATTGATGGCCGCGAGATCGACGTCGGTTACATGGACATCACGCTGTATCGCGACGATCTGCTGACCAATCCCGAACACCCGGAGATCAAAGCTACCGAGATTCTCTTTCCGGTAGACCACAAGGTCATAGTGCTTGTGGATGATGTCCTGTTCACCGGCAGAACCATCCGCGCCGCGCTAAACCAGATACCAGACTACGGTCGTCCCGAAGCTGTCCGGCTGGCGATCTTGGTGGATCGCGGCGGCAGAGAACTACCAATCCGCGCCGATTTTGTCGGCAAGAACATCCCCACGTCACGCCATGACGACGTGGTGGTCAATCTCAAGGAACGCGGGGAGAACGACTCCGTGCTGCTGCGCCGGGAAGAAGGTATGAAGAAAGTTAAGGAGACCGTGAGGAAAGGGGGCAAGAAATGACCGTAAAACGCAAACACCTGCTGGGTCTGGAAGAACTCGAACCACATGAGATCATGAGCTTTCTGGAATCCGCCAAGGTCTTTCGCGAGGTATTGGATCGTCCGATCAAGAAGGTTGCGCCGTTGCGTGGCCTGACTGTCGTCAATCTCTTCTTTGAACCGTCAACCCGCACACGCTTGTCGTTTGAACTGGCAGAGAAACGTCTTTCCGCAGACACGGTTAGTTTCACGACCGCGACATCATCTGTCAAGAAAGGCGAGACG
>JAPLUP010000185.1 GCA_026397575.1 Candidatus Zixiibacteriota bacterium | reverse complement strand
ACTTTCTCGCCATTGAGCGGATTGATGGCGTACAATCCGGTAAAGACACCGTCTTTCTCGCTGGTCTCCGCTTGCCGTTCAATCTCCGACTTGCCAATCGATTTGGCGATGTACACTTCGATCGTTTTCTTTCGATCGGCGGGGATGTTCAGACTTGCGACCAAGTCAGCTTCCGGGGCAATCGCCATGAAGGTCACGCCAAAGATGGTATCAGGCCGTGTGGTGAACACAGGAATCTCAATCGGCGAATTCTCCAGCTTGAATTTGATCTCACACCCAACCGATTTGCCGATCCAGTTTCGCTGCATGGTCTTGACGCGATCCGACCACCCGTCAAGGCGGTCAAGACCTTCGAGCAGTCGCTCGGCATAGTCGGTGATGCGGAAGTACCATTGATTCAACCGTTTCTTGCCGACGACATTAAGGCAGCGCCAGCAAGTGCCGTCTGACCCGACCTGTTCGTTAGCGAGAACCGTATTGCAGGTGTTGCAGAAATTGACCAGCGATTCTTTTCGATAGGCCAACCCGCGTTCGAACATCTTTAGGAATAGCCATTGGTTCCAGCGGTAGTATTCGGGCAGACAAGAGATCACTTCGCGGTCCCAGTCGAAAGAGATTCCGACCTTCTTGAGAGTTGACCGCGACACACTGATGTTGCCAAGCGTCCAATCGCGCGGATGCTTGCCACTCCTGATAGCTGCCTGCTCCGCCGGTAGACCGAACGCATCCCAGCCGAACGGATGGAAAATGTCTTTGCCATTCATCATCTGATAATGCGCAACGGCGTCGCCGATGATGTAGTTTCGGAAGTGCCCCATGTGAATGTCGCCCGAGGGATAGGCAAACATGACTAAGATGTAGTACTTGTCCTTTGGGTGTTCTGAGGTACGAAAGAGTTTCTCCTCTTCCCACTTCTTCTGCCACTTTTTGTCAATGCGGGCAAAATCGTAACCGTGTCTTGCCTCTGCCGGTGTTTCGCGTTCTGAACTCATGTCAACACATCTCTTGCTAAAACAAAAAAAGCGGGGACGCTCATCTGGACCTTCGCCGCGAGTATCACCAATCGCATTAGGGGTACAATCTATATAGCGTGCGCGCGAACGGTATGGTCTCGCGGAGATGCGGCAATCCGCAGAGCCACGCGACTGTGCGCTCAACGCCGAGTCCAAAGCCGGAATGCGGCACCGAACCGTACTTGCGCAAGTCAAGATACCAGCCGAATGGTTCCAGCGGTAGATTATACCGCTGAATCGCCTCGACCAGATAATCATAATTATCTTCACGTTGTGACCCGCCGATGATTTCGCCATAACCCTCCGGAGCCAATAGATCAGCGCAAAGCACAGTCCTGGGGTTCTCCGGGTTGCGCTTCATATAGAACGCCTTGGCGTCGCGCGGGTAGTTGTATACGAAAATCGGACGGTCGTACATCTTTGTCAAAATCGTTTCGTCTTCGCCACCCAGATCGTCGCCCCATTGTATCTGCGAGCCGGCGCCCTGTAATTTTGGCACAGCTTCATCGTAACTGATGCGATGAAACGGTTTCTTCACAGATAACAACGGCATCAGGTCACGCTCCAACGCTACCAAGTGCTCCGACGCCTTATCGAGTACCCACTCGACGACATAGCAAAGCATGTCCTCCTGGAGATCCATGTCACCTACCAGATCCATATAGGCGACTTCAGCTTCGATCATCCAGAATTCAGTCAGATGCCGGCGCGTTTTGGATTTCTCTGCGCGGAATGTTGGGCCGAAGCAGTACACTTTGCCGTGCGACATGCAGGCGGCCTCGAGATAAAGCTGACCGGTCTGCGCGAGGTACGCCTTGCCGAGATCGAAATACTGCGTCTCGAACAGCGTGGAAGCACCTTCGCCGATAGAACCGGTCAGAATCGGCGTGTCGATCAGAACGTAGCCGCGTTCATAGAAATACTGACGAATGGCCTGAATGATCTCGTTGCGAACTCGCAATATGTGATACTGCCGGGTCGAACGCAGCCAGAGATGGCGGTTGGCCATGAGAAAGCCGGTACTGTGCTCCTTGGGCGTGATCGGATAGTCTGTCGAGACCTGAATGATCTCCAGTTTCTTGACCATCATCTCATATTCGCCTTCGGCGCGCGGCTCTTCCTTGATCGGACCGGAGATTATGATCGAAGACTCTTGAGTAAGCTGATCGAATTTGGCGAAGTCCTCTTCCGGAGTCTCGCCCTTGGCTAACACCGCCTGAATCATCCCGGTCCCGTCGCGGAAGATGATGAATCTGACTTTGCCGGACGAGCGAGTGTTATAAACCCAGCCCTTGAGCGTAACTTGTTCGCCCACATGCTTGCCGATGTCTTCAATATAACATTCCGTCATAACGACCTGACTTTCATCTCAAGAAGATACTTGCGGAAAATAGGAGAATTCGGTTTCCACGCAAGGCTTTTTTCGCCTACTGGGAATTATCGGCTGACGCTCGGCGAACTGAAGTGTGCGATCAAAGGGGTGAGATGCGAGAAGCGGCTGATGATCAGGCTTTTGAGATACTCGGCGCCTGACAGAATGCCGGGATGCAGCTTGGCGTTAATCGTCAACTGCGTGTCGAAGCGGTTAAGCGGCGTTCTGCCGACATTGAAAACGTCCGCGACACGTGGTGACGACCAGATGCCCGCCTGATATCCGAGGCGACGAGCAATTGCTGACACACGATTGTCGCCACGGCCGTATGGATAAGCGACGTACTTGACTTCCCTGCCGGTCAGCGACTCAAGGATATTCTTCGATTTGCGCAACTCTTCTTCAATCGCGTCATCATGCAGACGCGACAGATCGCTGTGCCAGTGTGAATGTGAGCCAAA
Source organism: Candidatus Zixiibacteriota bacterium (assembly GCA_026397575.1). Classification (GTDB taxonomy): domain Bacteria; phylum Zixibacteria; class MSB-5A5; order CAIYYT01; family CAIYYT01; genus CAIYYT01. The sequence continues at coordinate 905 of JAPLUP010000185.1, read as the reverse complement.
CTCCACACCTGCGGCGGCGAGTTGCTTGATTTGCTCCTCTGACAGATGACGGCGTTTGTTATTGAGGAAGAAGTTGTCCCAGGAATTCGTTTTGCCAATGAAAGCCGTGGGCACAAAAACGGTGATCGTTATCCGGTGTTTGCTGAGCAATGGCAACATCTGCAAGATGTCGTCATAGCCATCATCAAACGTAATAGCGACCGTGTCCTCTCGCAGAATGGCTTCCTCAATCGTGCCGATGCGTAGACCTCGATTGCGGCATCCGTCTATCACGTGATTAAGAGTCTTGGCTGACACCGCTCCGAAATCAAGAAACTTCGGTTGCAGACTATGCAGGGCCAGAATTCGTCCATGTGTGTGGAATCGTCTGCGGAGGACCGGTGAGATCAGAATGGTCAGCAGAACAATGCCGGCGAGAATTATCAGAAATATCATCAGTGTTGAAGAATCGACCAATTGATTTGCTTAAGCAGGCTGTTGCCCACAGGGCCGAGCACGACCATCGTCAGCAACTTCTCGCGGAAAATCTCTCCGGCAATGGCACGCACGTCAGCAAGTGTGACCGCGTTGATTTGCGCCGCCGACTGTTCGAGTGGCACGAAGGTATGCTGAAACAACTCAAGACGACCAAGGCGATTCATCCGATTGTGTGAGCCTTCCAACGAAAGAATCAGACTCCCCTTCAACTGCGACTTCGCCCTATCGACTTCCTCTTGGGTAATCGAGTCATCCGCAACCGCAGCCAACTCCTGCAACACCAGATTGACTGCTTCAGCAGTCTTGTTGCTGTCCGTGCCGAGGTAGAGTCCAAAGACACCGGTGTCTTGATAACAATCCTGATACGAATAAACCGTGTAGGCCAGCCCTCGCTCCTCCCGTATCGTCTGGTACAATGGTGACCCCAT
>JAPLUP010000037.1 GCA_026397575.1 Candidatus Zixiibacteriota bacterium | reverse complement strand
CCTCTGGTTTGGGATAAAACGTTTCTACCGGATTGTCGATCTGCTGCTGCGGAGTCTCACCTGTGCTGGATTGGCTCAGATCAAAGAACTTGGCTTTCACAGCGGCATTGCCGACACCGGTGACAAGCTTCTCAACCTTCGGATTGTCCCCCATGAGATTACTGAAATCCACCGGTGGGTCGTCACCAATCTGAATTTGCACTTTGCTCTTAGGACGCAAGTTCTCGAGACTCAGCGTGATTTGGAAGGGTTGAGTTTGTGCCGCCGCCATGCCCGCCTTCAACTCCGCTGGTGCAGCCTCCACCTGTTTGACAAAAGTGGCGTCGAGACTGTCCTTGGGATGATCCTGCAGAAATTTAGCTACTCCGGCCGTCAGGGCTGCCTGCTTCTCGGCGGCAGGTAGCGTTGCCACGGAATCTTTCAGTCTCTTGAAGTCCTCCGCGGCGGCTTTCGTCTTTTCGTCGTAGTTCGGCTTTGGAGGCTCTTTCTTTTCCTGTTCCGTCTTTTCAAACGAAACGCGACTCTGGATAAATTGCTGTCGTTCCTTGGCAAACTCGACCAGCGGCGTGGCGCCAAGGAAAGCGCTCACCGGCATTTTGTCGAGATAGGATGTGTACTTCTGCTTGATATTATCGGCCTGAGTTTGGGCAAACTTGCCGTTACTCGAACGCAACTCATCAGCCAACTTGGTCTCGGCGCGGCCAAGCACATCGTAGAGACTGTATTGGTGATAAATATTAAAGAGGCTGAATGCAACCACCCAGAACAGGGAGAGTGCAAACGCCCATTTGACCAGATAGCGCCAGAACGCCTTGCGCTTGTTGAACATGATCCGTCGGAACCCCCACATCAGCGGATCGGCCACACCTGATGGCGTAATATCGCGGGGCGGTTCCACAGTGCCGGTTGCTGCCTTGCCCATGCCGCCGGTGGCCGACACAAAGAAAACCTGGAAATCAAGCGTGTAGGCGCTGACCGAATCGACCAGATTCCCCAGCGTGCGGGCCATGCGCTCGGTTGTCTTGGTCCAAACCTCACCAAAGCGACCACTATTGACCTTCGACAGACCACTGATAAAACTATCTTTGCGGCGGCCTTTGTAAACCGCTGCACCACTCGGCAGCAACTCGACCGGATTAGCGGGCGAAAAGCCCTCTAGAAAATCCGCTTTCGTGATCACGATTCCGACCGGTAACCGCTTGGGCACACAGTCCCTGAGATCATGCAGAATCGTTTGAAATGCCGCAATCTGCTCTCGCAACAGCACATCGGTATCAAGCACGGAGGCATCAAGGAAGAACAACGCCGCCCGCGCGAATGGGAAAAATTTGGAAAACTGCTTGCGTAATTCACCCGGTTGGGCGATGGAGAGAGTCTGATACGCGTTTCCGAAGTCATGGTCGGGAATTTGCGTTCGCCTTCGATTTCGACCTGTCTGCCGTCCTTGATCCTTAGCAGTTTGCCCCGCATCAGATTGTAGTTCTCGATCAGGTTGGCGGCAGTTTCGTTGTCCAGAGGCGATAGTTTGAAATCCGCATTGCCTTTTAGCAACTCATATAGCACGGAGAAATAAACCGTTTTGCCGGCATTGGAATGGCCAAACACCAGCACGACATTATCATCATGCTCAAACGGCGCATCGGCTGCTTTCGGGGGCGCCGCCGATTTTTTCTTGAAAATACCGAAGGCCTTCTTGATTAATTCCATCGGGCTCATCGGTACAACTCCTTGCTATCGTGAGCCGATTCCAATTTTGTCTTTTCCGCACTATGCTGTTTTTCCCAGAACGGTCGAACGCTTACGGCGGCATAAAAGAAAAGCAGCGTTAACACCAGATAGACAATGTACACCGGCCAGCGATCGCGGAAGATGTGAAAAACGAACCGCAGGTTGAACACCGACATGATTGCCGAGCCGATCGAACCGAAAAATTTCGCAATCGCCAGCAGGAAGCGGCTTTGGCCTTTGTACACTTCATTGACGCTCAGATACCACGCCGCAAAATCGCTCTGTGTCGTCATGTTACGCAGTTCTTCTTCGGGAGCAAACGAGCGAATCTCAGCCTTGCGTCCCTGCTGCGTGCACGCTGCGATGTGGAGCATCTTTTTCTGCCAGGAATCAGTTCGGAATACTTGAGAAGTTGATCCGGAAACCTGATCGGTCTCCCGGAAATTGGCGGCGATCTGCGCGAACCGATTCAGCAGCATCGAACGCAAGGTATTTTCATGCTTGCCAAAACTCCTGATCTTCTGGCCGAAAATCAGTGGCGTTACCGTCTGTTCGATAAATTGACTGTCATCGACAGTGCCGCGTAATTTTTTGGCCGCCAGAAAAGCGTTCTGACATTGCTGGGGGGGGCGTCTGACATACCAGAAATAGAGTGGCAACAGGTTGGCAACAACCAGCGTCAATGGTTGCGCCTGACGCGGAACGGTGTTGACGCGTAGCTTGAGGTGCTCATCCACCAGATTGCCGATCTCGCCCGAGAGATCAAGCCGATCCAACTCGGCATAATACGACTCGCACTCCCGCAGAAAGACTTCGGCTGAGAAGTCGGGCTGCCGTTTTTCGTAGCGGTTAAGCTGTATAAAAACCGAATTGATCAGCGCTTTTAGTTTTTCGGACATGCTTCCCTAACGCGATCTGCTGAAGATCGCCACGTGATTCATTTTGACCGCTTCCAATGCTGCGCGGTCTACCTGGCCATCAATAATAACGTTCAATCGATCCAGACGATTGCATTTTAGCGGGAAATACTCGTTTGGCTGAATCAGCCAATAATCTGGGTTGGTGGCGTCATCCACCGGCTTGCGCGCCACGGAGGCCGCCGCGATATCATCAACTTCATTGGCGCCGAGATAGATAATGACGTTGCCGGCGTGCTGAATCGGCAGCACTTTCTTGTCCAGCCGCAAAATGACATCCTCGGTACCGCGAGGGTCGACACCGTCAATGATGATATGATGACGATTGTTACGGAATGAATACTTGACCGCACCGTGGTGTTGCAACTGGAACCGGAAACCATCTCTCTCGATGGAGTCGGTCGCACGTCCGGCGGCGCCGGAAGCATAGTAGCTCAGGATTGATGCGATGTACTTCAGTGTCTTCTCGGAGTCGTCGAAGAACTGTGTCATCTGATCCAGACCGTACTCGCGGGTTTGATAGTCGCGCAATTCCGGCAAAATCGTGCCGCCGGCAGTCGCTCCGCTGTCGGTCGAGAGCTGCGCATTGCGAACATACTCGCGCAATTCGGGGTAGATCAAAAATCCCTGCTGGAATCCGCCGACGAGGCCGGTGAAATAGTTTATCAAGGCGCGGCTGCTGATTCCGGCAAACCCATCAAAGAGCTGGTTGTAACTGTAGTTGATGTAATGAAGCAGCGTCTCGGTCTGCAAGAATATACCCCGGTTGTTTTCTTCCTCCGACGCGGACGGACGGCTCTTGGTCTTGGCGCGCACTTCGGCAATGGCCGCCAATCCCACTCTTTGAATTTCATCGACAGTCTTGCGCATACGTTCCATCCGACTGGAGATCGCTTTGCCACAGATCGTGGAGAGAATGGCCGGCACAAAGTTGGAGTTGACTTCATAGTCGTTGCCGGCTCGCAGCAGTTCGGCGATCTGGAATCCGCATGAAACGCTTAACGTTTGGGACGGTCCCACGGACAGAATCAAGCGGGGTACCTGAAACGGCAGGCGACTCAATTGCTCGCCCGAAAGCGGTTGGCCGAATGTCGTCTTGTCTGAAGGCGAGGCATAAAGATAAATCGGCAGCCGTTCGCGTGTCTCTTTGGTCAGGTCGATCTTGAGTTCGACCACGCGGAATTCGCCGAATTCATCGTTGATCTGAATTGGTGTGCCGTTCGGTAGTATTGCCACGCAACGCACCACCGTGACATAAGCAAGATTGCCCTCACGTCGCAGTTGAATTTCCAGCGGTTCGTTGCGGATGCCGGCCGGTTTTGCGATTCCGTAACCGCCGGCCAAATGCGATGCGACCCAGCGACTCAGATTGAGCGCGAAGTCCTCCTGCTGGTTGAGATGGACGCTGGTCACCAGCATACCATCAATCCAGTTCACTCCCCAAACATTAAAATCGTCCATCATCAGTTTCACCCATACAGAACTTGAGGTGCAATATATCCTTCTACGCGGTTTCTCGCAAGAACGTCGAAAACCCGAGATAAGCCGACTGATTCTCAGCGCCGAGAGCAAACGGCGCCAATCCCGAATCGAAATTGTAGCGCACGACAGCTCGCAGATGCGCCGGCGCAAAGAGCACGGTTAGGTTGTTCACCACGGATCGCTTTGCTCCCTCGGGCGCGAACTCGGTGATGTCTTCCATGCCCAGACCGTTGACATTGATCCGGAACGTCGAGAAATTCTCGCAGAACGTCGCTCCGGGATAGAGGTCGCGTCCCAGAAAACTGTTTGATTCTCCGAGTCGATTCTGAAACTGCTCGGGCACATTTTCCTCGTGCCAGATGTTTTCATCAACGGTCACTTCTTTCTTCAAGAACGCCGGTAGCACTCTTTCATAGAGTAGGCGTCGCCCCCGAAAGAACGGCGCGAAGAACCGCAACAGCAACAGAAAACGTCTGTCTTCTTTGGACAAGGACGGTAATTCGCCACCGAGATGCTCCCAATAGAGCAATTCGGTGTCCGGATCATCAACGCAAAACAGCAGCCGAAGTTTGAGAACATGGAATGCGATCCAGAAACGATAGGTGATTGTGTCGAAGGCGCTCCAGAATTCAAGATACTTGTTCTCCATCTCTCCCGGATGGTGATCCGACTCTTCCATTTGTTCGACAAAAAAAGTGTCGGGGAAATGGTTCTTGAATGACGGCAAATGAGCGGCCACGACACGATCCTCGCGCTTGGATGTTCGCGCAGTTAACGTGCGTATGGCCTCGATGTCGGTATGAAATGCCCCTTGAGCTTCGTGACTGATAAACGCAAATTCGGTAGTGGGAATCCCCAGCGACGCCAGCAGAAACGAAAACTCGGTTAAACGAATCCGCTCATTTAGTCTGTAGTCGGCGGTAATGAATTCCGTCTTCATGATCCAGCCAGTCGTGCTTCAAGGTGCAGATTAAGCGGCGTATAACTGTCAAGATAGTCACTTAGCCGCTGCAGCAGGTACTGTCGTTCCTCATCCGAGATTTTCAAGTCCGACTTGAGGTGCACGTCGACAAGTACTGACGGAACCAGACCGCCGGCGCTACGGCTTACACCACGCACCGCCTTGGCTTCCTCGATACGGCCATCAAAGTTGCGCGCCAGATACTCGATCTCCCCTTCCGAAAGCGCCACGCCGTGATTGCGCAGAAAGAATCCCGTGAGATGTTTGATCTCTTGGAGCGATCGAGCGTCCGATCCGCCCGAGGATGTAATCAGGTTGCGCACGGCCTTGATCTGGGGATGGGGTTTCACCAACTGGAAGTCGACTTCGGCGCCGATCCCATTGCCGTCGCTCCCTTCCGTCATAGAGTACCCGACCACCACGAAGTCGGGGGCTTCCTTGCCGGTCGGCACAAAGTTGAACTTGATCTTGAGGTCATTCTCTTCCTCAACGACCATGTATTTGCGGGGATTTGCGAAAGCCATCAGATCGAGGTGGCTGGAATACTCATTGTCGTTGGCGTCCCAGACACGGTCGATGGAAAATAGTTTGTCAGGCAGATTCGCGGAGTCAGCATCGGCATACTCAAATAGGCTGACCTCCAACGCCGGTTGACCCATGGTATACTTGTTGCGGTGATTCTTGCGGCGATTGATTACCGGAAATGTGTTGGTGTCAAAGAAGCGGAAATTGCGCAGATCCCCGACACGTTCGTCGCGCGCCAAATCGACCCGCAACCATAGCCGCGGTATCTTGATGCCGCCGAAATCGATCTGAGAGAACTTGTTTTCAATCTGCGGCGGCAATACCAACTTCTCGGCAGTGGCATACATCTCGACCGGAACATGAGCGAACCCTTTTGCCGGTGCCAGGTAGTGCTTAAAATGCCAGAGCAACTTGCCGGAAGTCAAGAAATCGGAACTGTAGAGCCGGCTTTGAAAACTACCGTCAAGTTCCAGTTCGCGGATATCAAGGTGCTTGAAGATCTCTAACTTGTCATGATGGCTACCCGGCTTGAACGACGGATGCCGTTTTCCTGACGTCACCACCTGCCAGTCCACCCAGTTGAGCATCTTGCCGGTCGGCGCATCCGGACCGGTGTACAACTGCAGAGCGCCGACTTCCTCCAAAGGCAGACCGGCGGTGATTCCTATGTAAAGGGTACCGCCCAACGGCGGCGGCGCCGAGCGCTGCATCGTGCGATAGTGCGGTGATTGCAGTGTTTCTTCCCACTTGTCCGCTTCCGGCGGCAGTGCCTTCAGCACCCGGAAGTAATCGCCGGAGACGAAGAAAACGACATCGGCATTTACATCATACACTTCCTGATTGTAAAGCGGGAAGAACGAATAGTCACGCGCTCTGGCCCCGGAGAGTCGACAGAGAAACTCCATATCGGTTTCAACCACAGTCCCTTTGTCAGAGCAGCAACAGGATAACATCGTAAACGCCGGAATCGGTCGCTTCAATCCCGTCATGAAGAATTCCGCGATCATCGTGTCGATCACCGTTTCCGAGGCCTGCTTCAGTCGGTCCTCGGTTTGCACGGCATGATAGGCGAATGCTTTGAGCATCAACAGCAGAGCCGGATCGAGCGACTTCTCGCCCGACGGCACCTGATAGCCCCAGAAACGAAGTCGATCAACTAACTCGTTGTATACCCGCTCTTCGCGGTCGGTCCATTTGGTATTCAAGGATTATATCTCCCAGGAGAGATCGAATCGCTGCCCGTCTCGCGCGGTTCCATAGACGCGACAGGTGAAAGTCGCGGTGATGTTTTGCTCAACCTTGTCGGAAATCGTGACATTGACCATGACGCCCATGTAGCGCCGAAACTGTTCCAACACGTGATTGCGCACGTCAGTCTTTAGGTCGTTGGAATACTCGGGCGTGAAGTATGGCGAACGACAGCCCAGTTCCGGGTCAGGGCGATAGCTGCCCAACTCGGTTTCTACGAGAAATCGGGCAAACTCGTCTGCTCTGCCGCTGCGAAGGAAACGGCAGTCTTTGATCTCTATAGGTACACGAAGCGCTTCGTCAGCCATAGTCTAGTTTAGCGAAATCGGCGTGCCTTTGACGTTAACCGGTCCTTTCCCGTTGATGTCGATCATGGCAGCGCCAACATCCATCTTGGCCGAGGCATCCAGTTTCATCATGCCGCTACTGGTTATCTCGGCGCCGCCGCTCCCCGCCTTGATCTTACAGGACATCTTGGCGTCAATCGACACGTTTTGCGCCTCAAGCTTAAAATCGCCGTCAGCCTTCATAGTGATATTACCTTTAACGGTAAGATTGTAGTCTTTATCGGCAGTAATACTAATTGTGTTCTCTTTGGAATCAATGATCATGGTGTTGTTGCCAGTGCGGTCGACAATTTTGATCTTGCCCGCGCCGTCTTTGTCGCTCAGGATAATCTGGTGTCCGGTACGAGTGTAAATCACCTTGTTGTCATTCTTCGACAACTCACCATCATCGCCACCCGGATCGATCGCTGATTGGGGTGGTTTATCCATACCATTCCAGAGCGAGCCGAGCACAACCGGCATGTTGGAATCACCCATTTCAAATCCGACCAGCACTTAGTCGTAAACCTCGGGCATGATGTTAATGCCACGATTGTTGCCTGCATATCCACTTGTTGTTCGCAGCCACGGTCTCT
>JAPLUP010000223.1 GCA_026397575.1 Candidatus Zixiibacteriota bacterium | reverse complement strand
ATCTAAATTCGCGACCGGCATATCGAAACGCTCGGATGACTCGTTAAGGTTGTACGCACAAAGACCCACACCGTTGCTAACATACAAGAGAAAAAAACCGACCTTGGTCTTGTTTTTCCGATCAAGGACAGCAGCCAATCACCCCGTGTCCGTTGTTTCGGAGGAATCGACATCAAACGGGCGCTCGGATTTCTCTTTCTTTGGACAGAAGTTCGTCATACCATTCCGCCAGAAAGCGAGAACCTGAAAGATAGACTGGCATGCCTGATACACAAGCTCTGAAATTCTGCGTGGAGATCCTGCCCCAAGTCTCCCGTACTTTCGCCATCAATATCCGAGTTCTGAACGGGGAGCTGTATCGAGCCGTACTGGTTGCATACCTGTTTTGCCGTATAGTTGACACTGTCGAGGACGCCGAAGACCTTTCCATTGACTTGCGCAACCGATTGCTGGACGAGTACATGGCTTTTTTTGAGGCGCCGACTCTCGACCCCCGACGCCTGAGCGAGTGGACTGCCCTGTTCAGCCGACTCGATCCGTCCGACCCACAACAGCGATTGATTCAAAACTGCCTCTCGGTTTTTGCAGTCTTCTCCGACTTAACCGCTTCAACTCGCGCGATCATGTCCGACTGCGTCCTGGAAATGGCCGCGGGCATGAAAAAGACCGTCAATCGACAACAATCACGGGAGTCTTTTCACTCTCTGCAGACCATGGCCGACTTGGAGGAGTATTGCTACTATGTCGCCGGTACGGTCGGGATTATGCTGACTAAGCTGTTTGTCGCATACTCCGAGTCACTCAAACCGTCGGCAGCGCGGAAGATGGCTGATCTGCAGTTGTCATTCGCTCTTGGTCTGCAAATGACCAACATCATCAAAGACTGCTCTGAAGATAATCGCCGCGGCTGGTGCTACATACCGGCGGATCTCGCCACGAAATTCGGAGTGCCGATCGCTGAATTCTTCGCGCTACAGCACCGTCAACAATCACTGGCGACGTTGGATGACTTGATGATAAAGACCGCCAAACATCTGGACGACGCACTGGATTACACGCTGCTACTACCTCGCACCGAGATTCGTATGCGGCTCTTCAATCTTTGGTCACTCTTTTTTGCCGTGAAAACTCTAAGTAAGGCATGGCATAACAAGGACTTGCTGAGCGGAGAAGTCACAGTCAAGATTTCGCGCTGTGACGTTTACAAAACACTGGCTCAGACGGGATTATTGGTGACAAGCAATGCTCTGTTACACCGCCTTTACCACCGTTTCCGAGACAAAATCCCCGGGTGAGAACAATGCAGATTCTACGATCGGCCTATCGGTTATTCATGGTCGCCGGCCCCTGGAAGTTGTTGTCATAGTTGCGACGGAACTTGTTGACCATGATATGCGCCAACCGCAACGGTTCCGGCAGACGATAGCCGCGCAGAAGATCAATCACCGTCTTAACCGCCGTCTCTACATCCATCTTATGACCCGGCGAGACGTAGAGCGGCTTGACACCCTCGCGTGATCTGATTGCGCGTCCGACCTCGACATTGCCATTGTAAATTGGTGCCGAGTCGCCGACGCTGCTGTCGACCGGTTCGGCTGTACCACAAAGAAGTTTTTTGGTGCAACCGATAGTCGGCATCTCCAGCAGGATTCCCATCTGCGAGGCCATGCCAATGCCTTTGGGGTGATCAATACCATGCCCGTCGAAAATAAAGCAGTCGGGTACGAATTTCAGTCGGCTAAGAGCTTTGAAGATGGTCGGTCCTTCGCGAAAGAAAAACAATCCCGGCGCAAACGGAAACGTAACTTCACCCTGACTCCGCACTCTTTCAATAAGCTCCATTTCCGGAACCTTCATCACTACGACCACCGCAAATGCCGAATTGTCCTTCTTGGAGTAGGCGACATCAACGCCACCAACGAGTCGGAAGCTGGTCTTCTCGGGCTTCGTGATGACTTCACTGCGATATTTATCTTGAATCCTTTCTGCCTCGCGGACATCATCAGTCCAGATATGCGGACGAGAGAATTTCATTGCTTTTCCTTTTCGTTTCTCAATGTCACTTCTTGCGAAGACGCGGATACCTGCGGTCTGGTGATGAATGATCTTCCTGCAGGAGGTACTGTTTAACCGCACCCTTGTCTTTTGTTCCGAGCTTTATCATTATACAATGCCTACGGCAAGAGTTCAACAATTGTTTTCCCAGTAAAACAATGGTAGCTTGCAGGAGTTCCGCGATTAGCTTGGAATCGTGACAAGCGTAAATGGCGGGCATAGCTTGGTCGCGCCGTAGACAGTATTGAGGAAACTTATTATGGAATACAGTCACTCGCAGATTTGGGATATCATCGGATGGGACACGGCGACCTTGGTCGAAAGTGCTGTTCCTATGGGATGAAGTAATCCCCGAGCGCGTCAATGACTTAAGCACTATCAAACACGGCACTGGGTGCAAAACTAGTCAAAGCACTTGCTCAGTTGACTCTTGTTGATTTTATCAAACTATCACTGTACAATTACGTTGTTACAGGAGTCGCAATTATGAAACTCAAACTGATCATATCTCTCGCGCTGATTTCCGCACTTCTCGGCATTTTCGTCGGTTGCACCGAGGACAGCGGTACGGTGACTGAACCGCCGGTCAGTTCAACGGTGAAGTTTAAGGACGTTCAGGCCTTCCTGCAGATACCATCGCAGGTACAATTCACGTTTCGCATAAGTGATAGCCGCAGCCATGCCGTTGTCATCGATTCGGGAACACTCACGGCGCCGTTCCGCATTTTCGAGGATGGTGTCGAAATCGACTACAGCGAGACCTCGTATTTTGTCCATCCGGCAGCCAGCCTTGAACTTGACATGGTCGTGCTACTCGATTTCACCAACAGCATGGCTACCTGGAAGGAAGGGGGTAAATCGGGTATTGACCTCGAAGTCGACTGGGCGCGCGAATTGATCGATCAGTTGGCGCCGACACACCGAATGGCAATCATGGAGTACCACGACCGCAACGTCGATGCCGGTATCATCGCGCCGTTCTCCGCCGACAAAGTGGCGCTCACGGGGGCGCTCGATGCTTTTGTCGCCCAGCCGCTCGACCACGGCTCATCTCGCGTTTGGGATGCGCTCTACTCGGCAGTTGACATCTTTGCCGGTGGCGTCAGCGCCACCAAAGAACGCACTATCTTCTTTATCACCGACGGTCGAGAGACATCCTCGGACAAATCACCTTCCGATGTAATAGCCTACGCCAAACAGTGGCAGGCCAGCATTTTCATAATCGGCACCGGAAGTGTCAACAACGAAACTGCGCTCACGGAGATTTCCGACCAGACCGGCGGCGAGTATTACCCCGCCGGCAGCATCGACTCGTTCCGGCAAAGACTGCAGCAGATCACGCGCGATCTTGGCGGACAGTACAAACTTAGTTACACCACTCTGAAGCGCGTCGGCACTCATGATGTTCGAGTGCAATTCGAATATGAGGGATTAACCGGTCAGTTCGACACCTCGCTCGATCTCGGCAGTATCTATGGCGATGATCGGGTCGGCGTGATCACTTTCGATTCACCGACCGTGACAGCCGGTCACCTACGAATGGTCGTCCGAGCGCAGCATATCCCGCGCAACATCGACCGCTTTCGTTTTAGACTCGACACGCCGAAGACCTGCAATGTGTCGCTAATCGCCGCCAATGGTGGCGGTCTCTGCGACGGATGGAGTATCAATGGACCCGATTCGCTCGGATACTTCGAGCTTACCTCGGCGACGCCGCTGGAGTTTGGTGATTTTGGACCGCTGTTCAATATCGACATCTCGCCGGTGACTGAGATAACTCTCTCGATACCGTTCGAGTTGGACACGACGATCTATTCCGAAGGCAAGACCTTCACTTATCCGGAGAGTATCAATTACACGGCCCCCGATTGACGGCGGTCTGCAACATTTGTCGAAAAGGAGTTGTATGCTCTGCTCAATCAAGAAACTGATCTCGCGCCTCGCAATTACGGCGCTTATGCTGCTGGTTTTCTTTTCGGTCGTTCAGGGCGATTCGACAACAACCAAGACAGCGCCTGCAACAGCAGCAGTAAAAACCGTGGTTCCTAAAGTCAAAATTGTTGATTTCGAGGGCAAAGCCACATTGGGACAGCTATCGTGGATTGCCGTTACTGATTCGGTCATGCAAGGCAAGTCCAAAGCTACGATTAGCATTGTGCCAGAGGGAGCTGCGGGAACTAAACAGTCGCTCAAGATTGCCGGCAGTGTTGTTCTCGGAAGTAATCCGTATGTCATGTTTGCGGGCGCCGGCTCTCGGTTCGAGGGCGGCAAAACTATCTACGACGTTACCTCATATACCGGCATCAAATTCTGGGCCAAAGGTGATGGCAACACTTACCGTATCGACCTTCCTGCCGCAGCAGTGACCGATTTTATGTTCCACTCGTTCTCTTTCACGCCCCCGACCGGTGAGTGGAAGGAATACAAGATCCCATTCAACGGTTTCAAGCAGATGCCGTTCGGCAAGAAGGTGCAGTGGACGGGGACCGACATACAGGGCGTACAGTTTTTCACTGTCGGCGGCCCGATTGAGAAGTTCTTGTTGCAGGTGGACGAGATCGAGTTTTATAAGTAGTTCGATGGCCTGAAGCTCGGCGCCGTGGCAAGAAGTCGTCAGCGTTTTACCGATTGCCGGTGCGTCGATGCACGATCACCGCACTACCGCCAATGGCAACTGCCACCGTCTCGCGCGCAAAGAAATTGCG